>DASQGB010000416.1:0-3019 GCA_035632815.1 Burkholderiales bacterium
GTTCGCGCAATCGCCGGCGCCCACCGCCTTCAGCTTCTGGTCGCCGATGTGGTCCCCGTGCGCGTGGCTGAGCAGCACCACGTGGATGTCGCCGAGCCGCGCATCGTCCGCGCCGGTCACGGTGTGGCCGGCATCGTAGAGGATGCGTACGCCGGTCGGATCCTCGAATACCGTCGCGCGGTCGTTCGCGCAAAGCTCGCCCGGGTGGGAGCCGACCGGAGTAATTTTCACATTCTGAGCGGTGGCCGGAGCCATCGCCAGGACGAGGGCGAGGGCTGCGCCTGCGTGTGCGGTTTTCATGTTTTCCTCCTCTGGCTTGGTGCCTCGGATGCTGCTCTCTTGCCGCCTTCCATCGCTATATCGAAGTGGAGGACCTCCTCGCGAATTCCAAGCTTCGAGTACAGCGCGATCGCCGGTGCATCGCCCATATCCGCCTGCACGAAAATTACATAGGCCCCGCGTGCCGCAGCTAACTTCTTGAGTTTTTGAATCAAAGCCGTCGCGATTCCTTCACGTCTATGTGCGGCTGCTACGGCAAGATCGTAGATGTAGATCTCACTGCGCTCCTGCTCGAACTTTTTCAGCTCGTAGGCCGTAATGCCGCCTACGACCTCACCGTTCTTCAACGCAGCGAGCGCAATGAAGTAGTCGCTGCGGAGGAGTTGCCGAAGGTAGGCAGCACTTGGCGGGTTCCCGCCGTAGGTCTCCACCTCGTCGAAAGCCTCGCCGAAGGCGGCCAACAGCGATTTCAGCAACGCCTCGTCCTGGCGCGTGAGCTGGTGAATGCTGAGGCCGGCCGAGAAAGACACGCTTGGATCGGAACTACGGCTTTTTACCGAGCGCGAGGTCGCGCAGGATGGCGGCGTGGGTCGCGGCCAGCGGGACCAGCGCGCTGTTCCCCCGGGCGTCCATGCCGACGAGGACTTCGGCGCCTACGGCGGGGACGGAGAGGCCGCAGGTGGCCCAGATCCGGCTCGGGAAGCTCACGGTTGCAACTTCGCCGGCAGGGCCCTTGAAGGTCTCGACCACGCGAACGCTGATGGTGTCGAGCGAGCGTTGCGGGTCCTGCTCCACGCCCGTCACGGATCCGGCGAACAGTGTGCTCGCCCACTCGTACCAGCCCTTGGGCTCGGCGTTGCGCGCGAAGGAACAAGCATGGGCGTAGCCCGTTGCCAGCTGGAGAATCGCGACCGCAAGCAAAGCGCGCGCGGTCGCGCTCACGCGGTTTCGAGCTGGGGCTTGAGCAGGCTGGCGGCCGCCCGGCCGAAGGCGCCGTCGTCCGGGGAATCGATACGCAGGGTCGGGGCTTGCGCCAGGCGCGCGAAGTTCTGCGTCGAGGAGCGCCGGTAGGCCGGGTCGTAGTGCTCGAGGAGCAGGCGGGCGACGAAATCGCGCCATTCGCCGCGCGCGGCGAGCGACTTCCATTCGCCCACCTTGTCGCGCCCGTGCAGGCCGGCGAGGCAATCGAGCTGCGCGCCGAGCGCCACAGGATCGGCGCGGAAGTGGCGGTACTCGTCGAGGAGCAGCGCGACACGCGTGTCGAGCGAGGTTTCGAGCCGCACGCAGGGCGAGGCGCGCATGCGCGCCATCAGCGCCTCGGGAACGTGCAGCTCGCCGATCTTCTTGGATTCACCCTCGACGAAGACGGCCCGGGAATCGAATCGAGAAATCTCGTGCAGCAGCAGGCTCTCGAAGCGCTTCTGCGACGGCTGCGGCTGGCCGGGCAGGTCGCCCAGCACCGAACCGCGGTGCACCGCCAGCTTTTCGAGATCGAGGACCTGGGCGCCGGCGCGCGCCAGCGCCTCGAGCAACCGGCTCTTGCCGCTCCCGGTAGGGCCATGGATGACCCGGAACTCTATCCGCTCCGGAGCTCCTTCCAATTCCTCGACAACCCACTTGCGGTAGGCCTTGTAGCCGCCCGGCAGGGTCTGCGCGTCCCAGCCGATCTCGCGCAGGATGTGCGCCATCGCGCCCGAGCGCTTGCCGCCGCGCCAGCAGTACACCAGCGGCCGCCAGGCGCGATCCTTGCCTGCGAAGAAGGTTTCTACGTGCCGCGCGACGTTCCGGGCGATGAGCGCGGCGCCGAGCTTCTTGGCGTCGAACGGCGACACCTGCTTGTACAGCGTGCCTACGGTGGCGCGCTCGGCGTCGTCGAGCACCGGCGCGGAGATCGCGCCCGGGATATGGTCGAGCGCGTATTCCGACGGCGTGCGCGCGTCGATGACCGCATCGAACGCCTTGAAATCCATAACCGAATACTATAGCTTGGACTCCGGAAGACGCGCATGTTCATCCTCGACCGCCTGATTTCCACGAGTTGCCGTTCGCTTGCAGCCATGATCGGCTTTGCGAAGTCGGGCGGCGGGCGAGGGCGAGGCGCCCGCTCGGGAAGCCCGGACGATCCTGCATCGCCGACATTGCCGTCGCTCCATACTTTCCCTCACATCCCCTTCGCAGGAGCGACCCATGGACCGTAGAACCTTCCTGCAATCTTCCACCGCCGTCGTAGTTTCGCAGGCCCTGCCCTGGGGCAGCGCGCTGGCTTCCACGCCGCTCTGGCGCAGCTTCGAGATCGTCACCCGCGTCGAGGTAGCGTTCCCGAGCGGTGTATCGAAAGCCTGGGTGCCGCTGCCGCTGCAGGAGGAGACCGCCTGGCACAAGCCGCTCGCCAATGCCTGGAGCGGCAATGCGGTGCGCGCGGAGGTGCTCGACGACGGCAAGTACGGCGTGAAGATGCTCTATGCCGAGTGGCCGACGGGCGAGGCGAGCCCGGCGCTCGAAGTGAAAAGCAGCTTCATGACGCGGGATCGCGCGGTCGACCTTTCCCGGCCCGACCCGGGAGTGAAGCCGCTTTCCGCCGCCGAGCAGAAGTTCTACACCGCGCCGACCGAGCTCATTCCCACCGACGGCATCGTGCGCAAGACCGCGCTCGAGGCGACGCGCGGCGCGCGCACCGACCTCGACAAGGGCCGCGCGCTCTATGAATGGGTGGTCGAGAACACCTTCCGCGATCCGAAGA
>DASQGB010000417.1:0-4655 GCA_035632815.1 Burkholderiales bacterium
TGCAGCTCGACGAAGGCGCTCATGTTTTCCCGCGCGTAGCCGTAAGCGAGCTCGAACATCGAGTAGTTCAGGGAATGGAATCCCGCCAGCGTGATGAACTGGAACTTGTAGCCCATCGCGCCGAGCTCGCGCTGGAACTTCGCGATCGTCGCATCGTCGAGGTTGCGCTTCCAGTTGAACGACGGCGAGCAGTTGTAGGCCAGCATCTTGCCCGGAAACTTCTTCTGAATGCCTTCTGCGAACTTGCGCGCGAACGCGAGGTCCGGCGTCCCGGTCTCGCACCACACCATGTCGGCGTACTCGGCGTAGGCAAGACCGCGCGACAGCGCCTGGTCGAAGCCCTTGAGGGTGCGGTAGAACCCCTCCGAGGTGCGCTCGCCGGTGAGGAATGGCTTGTCGTTCTCGTCCACGTCGGTGGTGACGATGTCGGCGGCCTCAGCGTCGGTGCGTGCGAGCAGCACCGTCGGCACGCCCATGACATCGGCCGCGAGCCGCGCCGCGATCAGCTTCTGCACCGCTTCCTGCGTCGACACCAGCACCTTACCGCCCATGTGGCCGCATTTCTTGACGGAGGCAAGCTGGTCTTCGTAGTGCACGCCCGCCGCGCCGGCGTCGATCATCGCCTTCATCAGCTCGAAGGCGTTGAGTACACCACCGAAACCCGACTCTGCATCGGCGACTATAGGCGCGAACCAATCGATATCTCCTTTGCCCTCCATGGTCTGGATCTGGTCGGCGCGCATCAGCGCGTTGTTGATGCGTTTGACCACCGTCGGCACCGAGGACACCGCGTACAGCGACTGATCGGGATACATGGAGAGCGAATCGTTGGCGTCGGCAGCAACCTGCCAACCCGAGAGGTAGATCGCAGGCACGCCGGCCTTTACCTGCTGCATCGCCTGGTTGCCGGTGAGCGCACCGAGCGAGTTGACGAACGGGAGCTCGTGCGTCAGGCGCCAGAGCTTCTCCGCGCCGCGCTTGGCGAGCGTGTGCTCGATGGCGACGCTGCCGCGAAGCCGTACGACGTCCGCGGCGGAGTAGCCGCGCTTAACGCCTTTCCAGCGGGGGTTGTCCTCCCACTCCTGCTCGAGCAATTGCACTTGTTCTTGTCTTTGGTCCACCGGCCGCCTCCGAAGAAAGGGAATGACGGAAGTGTGGGCATAGGGATGGCGCGTAGCAACACGCCATTAGGCCTAGTCGGCGTGTAATAAAACAAGGATTTACAGTGCGTTACGCACACCGCGTTTCACAATGCGGTGCTTACTTTCAGAAATTGCTGCGATGCGGTAGGTCAGGTCTGAACCAGCTTGCGGTGGCGCTGGACGCTCATGAGGATGCCGGCGCCGACGAACAGGGTCAGCAGCGCGGTGCCGCCGTAGGAGAGAAAGGGCAGGGGCACGCCGACTACCGGCAGGATCCCGGACACCATCCCCATGTTGACGAAGGCGTAGACAAAGAACATGAGCGCGATGGAGCCCGCGAGGAGCCGCGAGAACACCGTCGCCGCATTGGCCGCGATCACCAGCCCCCGCCCCACCAGCAGGGAGTAGAGGAGCAGAAGGACGCAGTTGCCGATCAGGCCGAATTCCTCGGAATACACCGCGAAAATGAAGTCCGTGTGGCGCTCGGGAATGAACTCGAGGTGCGCCTGCGTGCCGTTCAGCCAGCCCTTGCCCGAGATGCCGCCCGAACCCACGGCGATCGTCGACTGGATGATGTGATAGCCGGCGCCGAGGGGGTCCTGGGTCGGATCGAGCAGCGTGAGGATGCGCCGTCGCTGGTAGCCGTGCAGGAAGCCCCATAAAGGGAAAAGACCTGCAATGAAGAGAAGCGAGAGGCTCCCAAGCACCTTCCAGCTGATACCCGCGAAGAAGATCACGAAGAAGCCCGCCGCGCCCACCAGCGCCGCGGTGCCGAGGTCCGGCTGGCGCAGGATCAGCCCGGCGGGAACGGCGAGCAGCACGGCAGCCACCACGAAGTTGCGCAGCCGCAGGGTCGACTCGTTCTTGTGGAAGTACCACGCGAGCATCAGCGGCAGCGCGAGCTTCATCATCTCGGAAGGCTGGAAGCGCGTCACCCCGACATGCAGCCAGCGGCGCGCGCCGTTCACGACGTCGCCGAAGAGCGCCACCGCGATCAGCAGCGCGAGCCCGATCGCATAAGCCGGCAGGGCGAGCCGCATCAGCTTTAGCGGCGGAATTTGCGCCACCACCCACATGGCGATCAGGGCGAAGCCAAGGTGGCCGAGCTGGTTGATCACGCGCGCCGGGCTCTCGTAGGTCGCCGAGTACAGCGCCGCCATGCCCAGCATCGACAGCGCCAGGATGAGGACCAGCAGGGTCGAGTCCACGCCCTCGACAAGGCGCAGGCCGATGCGGCGCAGCGGAAAGCCGGCGAGCTCCATCAGTCGCTCTCCCTTTCCTCTTCGATCTCCACCTCCGGGGTCGGCAGCTGCATGCCCGCGGGCACCTTGCCGAGCAGGAAGTAGTCGAGCACGGTGCGCGCGATCGGCGCGGCGGCGCGCGCACCGAAGCCGCCGTTCTCGACGATCACCGCCAGCGCGATGCGCGGGCTCTCGAGCGGCGCGAAGGCGACGAACAGCGAGTGGTCGCGGAAGCGCTCGGCGACCTTCGCCTCGTCGTACTTCTCGTTCTGCTTGATGCCGATGACCTGCGCGGTGCCCGTCTTGCCGCCGCTCGTGTACTGCGCGCCCGCGAAGGAGCGCGCGCCGGTGCCTTCCTTGTTCACGCCCGCCATCGCGCGCTTGACGAACTCCACATGCTCGGGACGCAGCGCAGTGTGCTGGATCAGCTCGGGCTCGACATCACGGCGCTCGCCGTTGCGCGGGTGGTCGACATGCTCGACCAGCCGCGGGCGGTACATGGCGCCGCCGTTGACCAGCGTTGCCATCGCTTGCGCGATCTGCAGCGGGGTGTAGCTGTTGTAGCCCTGGCCGATGCCGATCGAGATGGTCTCGCCGGGGTACCAGCGCTGCTGCTCGGGGCGGCGGAAGCGCTTCATCTTCCATTCCGGCGAGGGCAGCACGCCGAGAGCCTCGCCCTGCAGGTCGATGCCGGTGCGCGCGCCAAAGCCGAAGTTCTTCATGAAGCCGGCGATGGCGTCGATGCCCATGTCGTTCGCGAGCTGGTAGTAGTAGGTGTCGGAGGACACGACGATCGACTTGTACAGGTCGACCACGCCGTGCCCGCCGGGCTTCGAGTCGCGGAAGCGCCGGTCGCCGAAGAAGAAGTAGCCCGGGTCGTTGATGGTGCTGCGCGGCGTGCGCTTGCCGAGCTCGAGCGCGGCGAGCGCCATGAACGGCTTGAAAGTCGAGCCGGGCGGGTAGACGCCGGAGATGGCCCGGTTATTGAGCGGCTTGTCGAGCGAGCTGTTCAGCTCGGCCCAGTACTGCGGGTCGATGCCGTCGACGAAGAGATTCGGATCGTATTGCGGCTTCGACACCAATGCGAGCACCGCGCCGCTCGAGGGCTCGAGCGCGACCAGCGCGCCGCGGCGTTCGCCGAAGGCGATCTCGGCCACCTGCTGCAGCCGTATGTCGAGGGTCAGCGTGACATTGTTGCCCGGCTGCGCGGGCGTGCGCGACAGGGCGCGGATACCGCGCCCGGCAGCATCGATCTCGACCTGCTCGAAGCCCGTGGTGCCGTGCAGCTCGGCCTCGTAGCTTGCTTCGATGCCGGCCTTGCCCATGGAATCGGTGCCGCGGTAGTTGGCGCCGAAGCCCTCTGCCTCGAGCTTGGCCTGGTCTTCGTGGTTGATGCGGCCCATGTAGCCCAGGACGTGCGCGCCGACGTCGCCGAACGGGTACTGGCGGAACAGGCGGCCCTTGATCTCGACGCCGTCGAAGCGGAAGCGGTTGGCGGCGATCTTCGCCACCTCCTCGTCGGACAGGCGCGTGCGGACCGGCAGGCTCTCGGCGTTGCGCGTCTCGGCGAGCAGCTTCTTGAAGCGGCTGCGGTCGCGCGCCGTGATCTCGATGTACTCGGCGAGCTCGTCGATGGTGCGATCGATGTTTCTCACCCGGCGCGGGAAAATCTCGAGCGTGTAGCCCGAATAGTTGCGTGCGACGACCGCGCCGTTGCGGTCGATGATCAGCCCGCGGTTGGGCGTTATCGGGACGATCGAGATGCGGTTGTCCTCGGCCTTCGCGTTGTACACCTCGTGCTGCACCACCTGCAGGTAGAAGAAGCGCGCAGCGAGCAGCACGAACGCGACCAGCACCGCGATGCCGGCGATGCCGATGCGCAGCTGGAACTGGTACAGCTCTCGCTGGTGGTCCCTGAGCTCGGCGGCGCCCATCGCTAGATCGTCTGCTCGCGCTGGGGCCGGCGCTGGCGCATCAGCAGCAGCCAGCTGACGACTGGCCAGAGCAGCGCGCCGAACGCCGGCCCGGCAAACACCGCCCAGCCGGGGAAAGGGTCGCCCGCCGCCAGCCGCACCAGCACCGCCATCGCCTGCGCGGCGACCAGGATGACCACGATATGCAGCGCCTGCAGCCCCGGGCCGAACCACAGGATGCGCCGCGACAGCCAGATGGCGAGAAAGGCGAGCAGCGAGTACGCCAGCGCATGCTGCCCCAGCAGCACCCCGTTGCCCGCATCGGTGAGCAGGCCGAGAGTCCAGGCGACGCCGATGCC
>DASQGB010000418.1:0-1728 GCA_035632815.1 Burkholderiales bacterium
CGGCCTGGGAGCCAACCTGGGGAATGCCGCCGCCCAGGTCAGGAACGCCTTCGACGAGCTCGACCGCATGCCCCACAGCCGCGTGCTGCGCCGCTCGTCGCTGTATCGCTCCGCCCCGATCGGCCACGCCGACCAGCCCGATTTCATCAATGCCGCCGCCCAGCTGGAGACCGGCCTGCCGGCCGAGGGGCTGCTCACCGAGCTGCAGGCGATCGAACAACGCCACGGCCGTGTGCGCA
The DNA here is from genome assembly GCA_035632815.1 of Burkholderiales bacterium. Classification (GTDB taxonomy): domain Bacteria; phylum Pseudomonadota; class Gammaproteobacteria; order Burkholderiales; family SG8-39; genus SCGC-AG-212-J23. The sequence continues at coordinate 240 of DASQGB010000418.1, forward strand.
GCTTCGCCAACGCCCCCCGCACCCTCGACCTCGACCTGCTTCTTTACGCAAATGCAGTTCTCAGCACTCCCGGCTTGACGGTGCCGCACCCCCGGATGCACGAGCGCGCGTTCGTTCTCATGCCTCTGCTCGAAATCGCTCCGGACCTTGCCGTCCCCGGCCGCGGGACGGTGCGGGAGCTGCTGAAGGGCTGTGAGTCGCAAATCGCCGAAAGGATCGGTGGATAAGTTCCGCTACCTGGTGGTGGAAGGCCCCATCGGCGCCGGCAAGACGACGCTGGCGCGGCGCCTTGCGTCGCGCCTTTCGGCGGACTTGGTGCTCGAGCAGCCGAGCGAGAACCCCTTTCTCGCGCGCTTCTACCAGGACATGGCGCGCTACGCGCTGCCGACGCAGCTGTTCTTCCTGTTCCAGCGCGCCCGCCTGCTCGAGCCCCTCGCCCAGCCCGACATGTTCGGCCGGCCGGCGATCGGCGACTTCCTGCTCGACAAGGACCCGCTGTTCGCGCGCATCACGCTCTCGGGAGACGAGCTGGCCCTCTACCAGAAGATCTACGAGGCGCTGCGGCCGCGCGCGCCTTCGCCGGACCTGGTGGTCTACCTGCAGGCCCAGCCCGCTACTCTGATCGAGCGGGTGCGGCGGCGCGCCGCGAGCTTCGAGCGCGGCATCAGCGAGGAGTATCTTGCCATTCTCGGCGAGAGCTATGCGCGCTTCTTCTATCACTACGACGCCGCCCCGGTGCTGATCGTGAACTCGGAGAACCTCAACTTCGTCGAGCGCGATGGCGATTTCGAGCTGCTGGTGTCGCGCGTGCGCGGCATGAAAAGCCGGCGCGAGTTCTTCAACCGCGGCTGATGCAGGTCCTGGAAGACATCGCGGCCTTGCGCCGGGCGCTGGCCGCCGCGGGCCCGGTGGCGTTCGTGCCGACGATGGGCAACCTCCACGGCGGGCACCTGTCCCTGGTGCGCCTTGCCCGGCGTCACGGCAGCGCGGTGGCGGTGAGCATCTTCGTCAACCGGCTGCAGTTCACGGCCGGCGAGGATTTCGAGCGCTACCCCCGCACGTTCGAGCGCGACCGCGGCCTGCTCGAGGCCGCGGGTGTCGAATTCCTGTTTGCGCCGGACGAAAGCGTGCTCTACGCCGAGCCGCAGGCCTATATGGTGCAGCCCCCGCCGCTCGCAGACGAGCTCGAGGGGCGCTTCCGGCCGGGGTTCTTCCACGGCGTTGGCACGGTGGTGCTGAAGCTCCTGAACTGCGTGCAGCCGGTCGCCGCGGTGTTCGGCAAGAAGGACTATCAGCAGCTGATGCTGATGCGCGGCATGGTGCGCCAGCTCAATCTACCGGTGGAGATCGTCGCCGGCGAGACCGTGCGCGAGCCCGACGGGCTGGCGATGAGCTCGCGCAACAGCTACCTCTCGCCCGCGCAACGCGCCGAGGCGCCGCGGCTCTATCGCACGCTCAGGCAGGTTGGGGACGGCATGCCTGCCGAGGC
>DASQGB010000419.1:0-11106 GCA_035632815.1 Burkholderiales bacterium
CAGTACCGCTCGGCGGTCAAGATCGGCGTCGTGTTCAACAACGCCAAGAACAAGAAGCGCGGCAAGGAGCTGGCGGCGTTCCTGATGCAGCCCGAGAACCTCGACCCGTACGTCGAGGGCGCGCTCGGCCGCTGGTACCCGGTGATGAAGGCCGCGGCGGCGCGCAAGTACTGGACCGAGGACCCGCACCGCAAGGTGGTGCACGACCAGTTCTCGGCCGGCACGGTGACCTTCGAGTTCACCAAGAACTACAAGTTCACCATCCTCAACAACGAGAACGTCTGGGCGAAGGCGATGAACCGCGTGGTCACCGACAAGTGGCCCGTGGAGAAGGCGGTCGACGAGATGATCGCCCGCATCAAGCAGGTCGCGGGCTAGGGTCGTGAGGTGCTGCCCCCCTGACAAGGGGGGTGGCGCACCATGGCTTCGATAGCAATCCCGCACGTCCCGCCGGCGCCTGCGCGCCGTGGGCTGAGCTCCTGGCAAACGTGGGGCGCGATCATGATCGCGCCCTACGTGCTCGTCTTCCTGGCGTTCGTGATCTACCCGGTCGGCTACGGACTGTGGCTCGCGCGGCACCCGCAGAGCTACGCCAACCTCTTCGCCGATCCGATTTTCCTCCGCACCCTATTCAATACGGTGTTTTTCCTGCTGATCGCGGTGAACCTCAAGTTCCTGCTGGCGCTGTGGCTGTCGGGCTTCTTCGTGCACGACCGGCTGTGGATCCGCTGGCTGTCGGTGCTGTTCCTGCTGCCCTGGGCGGTGCCGTCGATCCCGACCATCTTCTCGATCCGCTTCATGTTCAACCCGGAATGGGGCGTGATCAACTCGGTGATCTTTCGCCTCACCGCGATGGACGGGCCGAACTGGCTGAACGACCCACGCATCGGCCTGGGCCTCGCGATGCTGACGCACATCTGGAAGTCGCTGCCGTTCTGGACGCTGATCCTGATCGCCGGGCGCCTCGCGATCTCGAAGGAGCTGTATGAAGCGGCGAGCGTCGACGGCGCCTCCGCGTGGCAGAAGTTCAAGTACGTCACCTGGCCCAGCTTGCGCACGCTGTACCTGACCTCGACGATCCTGTCGATGATCTGGACGCTGGGCGATTTCAACAGCGTGTACCTGCTGACCGGCGGCGGACCCGCGGACCTCACCCACGTGCTCGCCACGCTCGGCATCCGCTATATCCGTCTCGACCAGGTCGACCTCGCCATGGCGACCATCGTGTGCGCGATGCCGCTGGTGCTGCCCCTGGTGTACTTCATGATGAAGAACCTTTCCAAGGGCGATCAGCAATGAAGCGCATCGGCAGGGATGCCTGGCTGCTGCTCGCGGCGATTCCGATCCTGCTGTGGACGCTGCTGCCGATCTACCATATTTTTCTCTTCTCGATCTCGTCGAAGGACTCGGCGTTCTCGGGCGCGCTGTGGCCCGACAAGCCGACGCTCAGGAACTTCGGCACCATCTTCCGCCAGGAGCATTTCTACCTGCACCACTTCTGGGTGCAGATCTGGAACTCGCTGTGGATCGCGGTGGCCGCCGGCGTCCTCACCCTCGCCATCGCCACCTGCGCGGCCTTCGCCATCAGCCGCCTCAAGGTGAAGGGCGGGCGCACGGTGATGAACCTCGCGCTTTTCACCTACTTCATTCCGGCGGCCTTCCTCGCCATCCCGATGTACAAGGCGATGGGCATCTATGGCCTCCTCAACAGCCGCTGGTCGCTGGTGCTCGCCATGGTGACCCTCGCCGCGCCCTACGCGATCTGGGTGCTGAAGCAGGCTTCCGACAAGCTGCCCTACGAGCTTGACGAGGCGGCGAGGATCGACGGCGCGACGCCGCCGCAGCTCTTTCGCCTGGTGTACCTGCCGCTGATGACGCCCTCGCTGGTGGCGATCGGCACCTACGCGCTGCTCCTCGCCTGGAACGAGTACCTGTACGCCTATCTCCTGTTGTCGCATGAGCAGACCATCACGCTCGCGGTGGCGCTCGGCCATTTCATCGCCGCCGACGATTCGCCGTGGGAGCTCCTGATGGCCACCGGCCTGGTGTACGCGCTGCCCCCGGCGGCGATCTACTATGCCTTCCGGCGCTACATGGTTTCGGGATTGACGGCAGGAGCGGTGAAGACCTGATGGCTTCCGTATCTTTTTCCGAGATTTTCAAATCGTTTGGAAAAACGAAAGTGCTCCACGGGATCTCCCTCGACATCTCCGACGGCGAGTTCATGGTGCTCGTCGGCCCGTCGGGCTGCGGCAAGTCGACGCTGCTGCGCATGCTCGCCGGGCTGGAGGACATCGGCGCCGGCAGCATCGCCATCGACGGGCGCGTGGTGAACGACGTCGAGCCCAAGGACCGCGACGTCGCCATGGTGTTCCAGAGCTACGCGCTCTACCCTCACATGACCGTGCGCGACAACATGGGTTTTTCCTTGAGACTGAGGAAGGAAAAGCAAAGCGTCATCGATGAAGGAGTGAATCGGGCGGCGCGCATCCTCAACCTCGAGCCCTACCTCCACCGCTACCCGCGCGAGCTCTCCGGCGGGCAGCGCCAGCGCGTCGCCATGGGCCGCGCCATCGTGCGCGACCCCAAGGTGTTCCTGTTCGACGAGCCGCTGTCCAACCTCGACGCCAAGCTGCGCGTGGCGATGCGCTCGGAGATCAAGGCGCTGCACCAGCGCCTGAAGACCACCACCGTCTACGTCACGCACGACCAGGTCGAGGCGATGACCATGGCCGACCGCATCGCGGTGATGAACGACGGCCGCATGGAGCAGCTCGGCGAGCCGCTCGAGCTGTACGACCGGCCCGCGAATCTGTTCGTCGCGCAGTTCATCGGCTCTCCGGCGATGAATGTTTTCGACGGCGTGTTCAGGGGTGGCTTCGTGGAGGCGCTGGGGGCACGCTGGCCCGTTCCCCATACCCGCGCAAGCGACGGCCAGGCCGTCAAGTACGGCATCCGGCCCGTGCACTTTGAATTGAACAAGAAGCAGATACAGGCAGAAGTGATCGTCGTCGAGCCGATGGGCGCCGAGACCGAGCTGCTCCTCAAGGTCGGCGATCAAACCCTCGTCATCATGACCCACGGCCGCGCCGCGGTCGGCCCGGGTGAGAAGATTTTCATTGCCCCCCAGGCGGAGCATGCGCATCTCTTCGATGCGGCCTCCGGGAAGCGGATCTAAAACCGATTTTTCGGCAGTAAAATTAGTCGATGGCAGAGAAAGGCAACTGGGCATTCCCGGCCGAGATGCGGCCGCGGCCGGAGGACTGGCGCTTCGACCTCGAGACGGCGCTCGATTCGGTGGTGCAGCTGCGCAGCGAGATCCCGGAGGACGCGTTCACCGCGCCGCTGCTGGGCACCGAGCGCGCCGGCAACGGGGTGGTGATCCGCGAGGACGGGCTGGTGCTCACCATCGGCTACCTGATCACCGAGGCGAGCACCATCTGGCTGACCACCAACAAGGGCGTGGTGGCGGGCGCCTTCCCGATCGCCTACGACCAGGTGACCGGCTTCGGCCTGGTGCAGCCCCTGGGCAAGCTCGGCGTGCGCGCGCTCGAGCGCGGCACTGCGGCTTCGTGCCGCATCGGCGAGAACGTGGTGGTCGCCGGGCACGGCGGCCGCGCGCATTCGCTCAAGGCGACGGTCTTCGCCAAGCGCGAGTTCGCCGGCTACTGGGAGTACGTGCTCGACGAGGCCCTCTTCACCGCGCCGGCGCATCCGCAGTGGGGCGGCTCGGCGCTCATCGGCTCCGACGGCCGCCTGCTTGGCATCGGCTCGCTCCTGGTGCAGGAGAAGGTCGACGCCGGCACCCTGCAGGGCAACATGATCGTGCCGATCGATCTCCTGCAGCCGATCCTCGACGACATGCTGAAGCTCGGCCGGCCCGACCGGCCGCCGCGCGCGTGGCTCGGCATGTACACCACCGAGGCGCAGCCGCGCCTGGTGATCGCCGGCCTCGCCCCCGCCGGCCCCGCCGAGCGCGCGGGCCTCAAGATCGGCGACGTGGTGAGCGAAGTCGGCGGCCGCAAGCCCAGGAGCCTGGCCGACCTGTGGCGCAACGTCTGGCGCGCCGGCCCGGCCGGCAGCGAGATCTCGTTCCGCGTCCTGCGCAACGGCAAGCCGCGCGAGGTCGTGGTGAGGTCGGCCGACCGCAGCGACTTCCTGAAAAAGCCCCACCTGCATTAAGGTGAATGTCCCCTGCAGTTGAATGCGTCGTCGCCTGCGGCGACCAGCTCGGCGAATCGCCGATCTGGGACGAGCGCGAGCAGCTGCTGTGGTGGGTCGATGTCAAGGCGCCGGCCATCCGGTGCCGCGCCGGCGGCGCGGCGACTTCGTTCCCGCTGCCGCAGCCCGTGGGCAGCATCGCGCTGCGAGCGCGCGGTGGCCTGCTCGCCGCGCTGAAAAGCGGCATTTTTCTGTGGGACCCTAGGACCCGCACGCCGTTTGCCGCTCCTGCATCGCCGGATCCATCTCTGCGATTCAACGACGGCCGCTGCGACCGCGCCGGGCGCTTCTGGGCGGGCACGATGGACGACGCCACGCAGGCGCCGAGGGGGCAGCTCTACCGCGTCTCGCCCGACGCGCGCTGCGAGTCGAAGCGCAGCGCCGTCGCGGTGCCGAACAGCCTCTCCTGGAGTCCCGACGGGCGCACGATGTACTTCGCCGACAGTGCGCGCCGCACGATCTGGGCCTTCGACTACGACGCGGCTGCGGGCGAGATGACGAACGAGCGCGTGTTCGCCACGACGCAGCTCGGCTTCCCCGACGGCTCCTGCATCGACGCCGACGGCTGCCTGTGGAACGCCGAATACGGCAGCGCGCGCGTCGTGCGCTACACGCCGAAGGGAAAAGTCGACCGCGTGATCGCGATGCCGGTGAAGCAGCCGACCTGCTGCTGCTTCGGCGGTAAGGGCCTCGATACGCTCTATATCACCAGCGCGGCGCAGCAGCTCACGCCCGCGCAGCTCGCCGAGCAGCCGCTCGCCGGCGGCTTGTTCGCCCTGCGGCCGGGGTCAACGGGATTGCCCGAAGCGCGTTTTGCAGGGTGATCATGCGTAATGTTCTGTTTGTAATTCTTTCCGCTTTCCTCGGGGGTTGTGCGACCTCTTCGGAACCGCGCAGCCACGGCGGCGCGGTCGTCGGCGCGGCCGGCGGCGCAGTGGGCGGCGCGGCGGTGGGCTACTCCTCGGCGGGGATGCTCTGCACGCTCGGCGGGCCGCTTTGCGCGCTGGTCGTCATTCCTGCGGCGATCGTCGGCGGCCTGATCGGCGGCGCCGCGGGCAGCGTGGTCGACCGCGTCAGCGCGCAGCCGGTGCCGTCAGGCGGAGCTCCTGCAGATACTTCCGTACCCCAGGGTGGATGAGCTCGGCGCGCGGCGCCGCGGCCGCGGTGTTCGCCATCGTCGTCTCGCGCGCCTGCTCCAGCCGCGCCGCGAGCGGCGCCTCGGCCCAGTGGATCGCCCGAGCGAGCAAGTACGCCGTGTCTTCTTTAAGTTCTTCGGTCGCTAAGACGTAGCTCCACGAACCGACCGACTGCAGCGGCGCGTCCTGCCCCGGATAGCTGCGCGCCGGCAGCGTCACCGCCTGCAGCGCCGGGTTCTTCAGCAGGATGGTTTTTATTTCATTGGCGTCGGGGGCGATGAAGCGGCCGCCCGATTTCGCCAGCGCGGTGAACGCCGGCCAGCCCACGCCCGCTCCCCACAGCGCTTCCGCGCGCCCGTCGAGGAGCATGGGCGGGCCATCTGCCGCCTTTTCTAAAACAATAGGTTGAATTTGAATTCCAAGGCTATCAAGAACCGTGCGTCCTAGCATCGTCACTCCGGACGCCTGCGTGCCGAGCACCACCGGCTTGCCGCGAAGGTCCGCGATCGAGCGGTAGGGGCTGTCGCCCCGCACCACGAACATGCCGGGCGAGGAGTACATCGCCGCGACGATGCGCAGCGCCGTGCCGGGCGCGGCGAGCGCCGCGCTCGCCACCTCGCCCGCGACCAGCGCGAGATCGAGCTTCTTCGCCTCGAGCAGCGGCACGTTCTCGGTGCTGCCCTTGGTGTTGCGCGTCTGGATGCGCAGCGTCGGCTCCTGCGCGTTCACCATCTCGGCGAAGGCGTCGCCGTACAGCGGGAAGCCGCCGCCAGGCGTTGCGGTTCCCAAAATCAAGCTTATGAATACCGCGTTCATTGGACGAACGCCGGCGCTTTCGGGATCTTCGCGTGCTGCTCCATGTCGTGGTTGACCCAGAGCTGCGTGCCGGTCTTCTGCGTGTATTCCTTCATCGCATCGATGGTGCGGCGGCTCTGCTCGACGTCGAAGTTGAACGACGGCACGATGCGGTTCTCCCAGCTGTACACGAGGTGGACCATGTCGCCGGAGAGCATGACCGGACCGGTCTTCGGCAGGCGCACCACCAGCACCTGGTGCCCCGGCGTGTGGCCGGGGGCGGACTTGATCAGCACCGAGCCGTCGCCGAAGACATCGTGCTCGCCGTTGATCCTGACCACCCGCGCGCTGCGCAGCTTCTCGAAATTGGCGGCGATGAAGTTGTACTTCTGCGGCTCGGGACCGAACACCGCGTCGTACTCGGGCGCCTGCATGTAGAGGGTCGCGGTGTGGAACAGGTTGGCGTTGCCCGAATGGTCGCCGTGCGAATGCGACATCGCGAAATGCTGGATGTCGGCGGGCGCGACGCCCACCTCCTTGAGCGACTCGGCGAGCGGCTTGCGCATGAAGGCGGTGATGGTGCCGGCGGGATTGGTCAGCCCGTTGGGCAGCGCCGCGAGCCGGTCCGGGTTGCCGCTGTCCCACAGCATCAGGCCCTTCGCGTGGCGGATGAGATAGCAATGGTTGCCGAAGGCGGCCGGCTTGCCGACGTTCACGCCCGGGGTCCAGCGCGAAACGTCGTTGGTGCGGTTCTCGCCGCAGTTGATGACGTACATGCGGTCGATCCCCGGCGCACGGTCCGCCGGGGTGACGCAAGCCGCAATGAGCAACAGCGAAAGAAGCAAAAGCCTTTTCATGTCTACCCCAGGGTCGGCATGTTGAAGCCGGGCGCGGATACATCCTGATGCGGCCAGCGCGTGGTGATCGCCTTGGTGCGGGTGTAGAACTTGACGCTCTCGGTGCCGTGCACGTGCAGGTCGCCGAAGAGCGAGCTCTTCCAGCCGCCGAACGAGTAGAAGGCGACCGGCACCGGGATCGGCACGTTGATGCCGACCATGCCGACCTGGATCTCGGCGGCGAAGCGCCGCGCGGCGCCGCCCGACTCGGTGAAGATCGCCGTGCCGTTCGCATAGGGGTTTTTGTTGATCAGCGCGATCGCATCCTCAAGGCTGCCCGCCCGCAGCACCACCAGCACCGGCCCGAAGATCTCGTTCTTGTACACCTCCATCTGCGGCGTCACGTGGTCGAACAGCGTGGTGCCGAGGTAAAAACCCTCCTTCATGCCCGAGGCGCGGCCGTCGAGCACCACCTTGGCGCCTTCGGCGATGCCCTTCTCCACGAAGCCGAGCACCTTGTCGCGATGCTCGCGCGTCACCAGCGGCCCCATGTCGACGCCCTCCTTGTCGCCCGGGCCGACCTTGATCGCCTTCGCCTTCTTTTCCAGCAGCTTCACCAGCGGGTCGCCTGCGGCGCCCACCGCGACGACGGCCGAGATCGCCATGCAGCGCTCCCCGGCCGAGCCGTAGGCCGCGCCGATCAGCGCGTCGGCGGTGAACTCGAGATCCGCGTCGGGCAGCACCACAGCGTGGTTCTTCGCGCCGCCGAGCGCCTGCACGCGCTTGCCGTGCTTCGCGCCGGTCTCGTAGATGTACTTGGCGATCGGGGTCGAGCCCACGAAAGAAATCGCCTTTACTTCCGGATGCGAAAGAAGAGCGTCGACCGCGGTCTTGTCGCCATGCACCACGTTCAGTACCCCATCGGGCAGCCCGGCTTCCTTGAACAGCTCCGCCATGCGCACCGAAGCCGAAGGCACCTTCTCGGAAGGCTTGAGGATGAAGGTGTTGCCGCAGGCGATCGCCATCGGAAACATCCACAGCGGCACCATCACCGGGAAATTGAAGGGCGTGATGCCGGCGCAGACGCCGAGCGGCTGGCGCACGGTGTGGGTGTCGACCTGCGTGCCGACGTTCTCCGAGTATTCGCCCTTGAGCAGATGCGGGATGCCGCAGGCGAACTCGACCACCTCGATGCCGCGTTGTACCGAGCCCATCGCGTCGGGCAGCGTCTTGCCGTGCTCCTGGCTGACGATGGCAGCCAGGTTTTTCTGGTCTTTCTGCAGCAGCTGCAAAAACTTCTGCATCACGCGCGCGCGTCGTAAGGGAGGCGTGTCGCGCCACTCGGGGAACGCGGCGGCGGCGGCCTTTACGGCCTTGTCGATCCATTCCTCGTTGCAGAAAGGCACCTGCTTCGCGACCTGTCCGGTGGCGGGATTGAATACCTCTCCAGAGCGCCCGGACGGTGACAAGGGCTTGCCATTGATCCAGACGGGGACGCTCTCGAGCTTGAGGTCGGCGGGTTTGTTCATCGGCGCTCCTGCGGACAACGCGGTTGTACCACAATGGCGCGCATGCCGGCACCGCTCGTCCCCGCGCGCCTCGCATTCCACGAAGGAACCCCGTACTCGGAAGCCTTCGGCGACGTCTATCACAGCGCGGCCGGCGGGCCGGCGCAAGCTCTCCACGTTTTCCTGAGCGGAAATGAGCTTCCGCAGAAGTGGGCGGGCCGCAGCCGCTTCGTCATCCTCGAGACCGGCTTCGGCCTGGGCCTGAACTTCCTCGTCACCTGGCAGGCGTGGAAGCGCGATCCGCAGCGCTGCGCGCGCCTGCATTTCGTCTCGGTGGAAAAACATCCATTCACTCTCGAGGATCTGCGCCTGGCGCACGAGCGGTATCCGGAATTGAAAGCCGAAGCGGCCGAATTGCATTCCCGCTGGCCGGTGCTGGTTCCCGGCGCGCATCGCCTCGAGCTCGGCAACGTCGTGCTGACGCTGTTCTTCGGCGACATCAAGCTGCTGCGCGAGCTGCGCCTGGCCGCCGACGCGATCTATCTCGACGGCTTCTCGCCGGCGAAGAACGCGGAGATGTGGTCGCCCGCAATCATGCGATCGGTGTCGCGCCTCGCCGCCGGCGGCGCCACGCTCGCCACCTGGAGCGTCGCGGCGTCCGTGCGCCATGCGCTCGAGGTGACCGGGTTTGCCGTCGAGAAGCGTTCCGGCTTCGGCTCCAAGAGAGAAATGCTGGTCGCCCGCACCCTGAAAGGCACGCAAGTCAAAACACCCCAACAAAGAACTGCAGTCGTCGTGGGCGCCGGGCTCGCGGGCGCGGCGGTGTGCGAGCGGCTGTGCGCGCGCGGCTGGGAGGTCGAGCTCCACGAGCGCCACGCGCAGCCTGCGCAGGAGGCCTCGGGCAACCATGCCGGCACGTTTCATCCGATCGTCACGCCCGACGACAGCACCTTCGCCCGCCTGACGAGGGCCGGATTCCTGTACTCGATTTCCAATTGGACCAAATTCCCGGGGCTACGCTGGGATCGTTGTGGCGTGTTGCAGCTCGCGCGCAACGACAAGGAGGAAGCGTCGCAGCGCGCCGCGGCTACGTTTCCTTCCGACTACGTTCAATTCGTCACTCGGGAGGAGGCTGCCGCGCACGCCGGCGTGCCGCTGGCGGCGCCGGGGCTGTGGTTTGCGCAGGGCGGCTGGATCCAGCCGCGCTCGCTCGTCGACGCGCAGCTCGAAGCCTGCGGCAGCCGCCTGCGCAGGAAGTTCGGGTCCGCGCTGCGCCAGCTGCCCGATGCGCCGGTGGTGATCCTGGCGAATTCCGCCGAGGCGCCGAAGCTGCAGGACATTCCCCACCTGCGCATGCGGCGGGTGCGCGGCCAGCTCAGCCATGTTCCCGCCGGCGCCCTCGAAGCGCCGCATGTCGTGGTGCTGCGCGGCGGCATGGTGCTGCCGCCGGTGGAGGGCATCTGCGTCGTCGGCGCGTCCTTCGATCTCGACGACCCGGATGCCTCGCTGCGCGAAGACAGCCACGCGGGAAATATGCAGCGGCTGCAAAGAATTCTTCCCGTGGAGATCACGCCTTCGATTTCTGGCGGCCGGGTGTCCTTTCGCGCGGTCACGCCCGACCGGCTGCCGGTGGTGGGCAAGCTCACCGAAGGCGTGTACGGCGCCTTCGCCTACGGCTCGCGGGGGCTGGTGTGGGCGGCGCTCGCCGCGGAGATCATCGCGAGCGAGCTCGACGGCGAGCCGCTGCCGGTGGAAGGAGCACTGCTGGACGCCGTGGATCCCGGCCGCTTTAAAAGGCGCGCAGAATCGCGGGGCTCGCGTCCTTGACGTCGCGCAGTCCGCACAGCGCCATGGTGACGTCGAGCTCGGCCTTGATGATCTCGAGCGCTCGAGTGACGCCCGCCTCGCCCATCGCGCCCAGGCCGTAGAGGAAGGCGCGGCCGATCATCGTCGCGTCCGCGCCCAGGGCGAGCGCCTTGAGCACGTCCTGCCCGCTGCGGATGCCGCCGTCGAACCACACCTCGGTGCGGCCGGACACCGCTTCGGCGACCTCGGGCAGCGCGCGGATCGACGATACGGCGCCGTCGAGCTGGCGGCCGCCGTGGTTGGAGACCACGATCGCTTCCACGCCTGCGGAAGAGGCGATCTTCGCGTCTTCGGCGTCGAGTATCCCCTTGAGGATCAGCTTGCCGCCCCACAGCTTCTTCACCCATTCGACGTCTTTCCACGAGAGCGTCGGATCGAACTGGCCGGCGATCCACTGCGACAGCGTGGTGAGGCTCTTCGCGTCCGGGATGCGGCCTTCGAGGTTGCCGAAGGACTTGCGCCTGCCGCGCAGCACGTTCAGAGCCCACGATGGTTTCGTCAGCACATCCAGAAACGTCTCGAAAGTCAGGCGCGGCGGAACGGCGAGACCGTTCTTCAGGTCGCGGTGGCGCTGGCCCTGGACCTGCAGGTCGAGCGTCAGCACCAGCGCAGAGCACTTCGCCGCCTTGGCGCGCTCGATGAGCGAGGCGGAGAAGCCGCGGTCGCGCATGACGTAGAGCTGGAACCAGAACGGCTTCTTCACCTCGGAGGCGACGTCCTCGATCGAGCAGATCGACATGGTGG
>DASQGB010000420.1:0-1643 GCA_035632815.1 Burkholderiales bacterium
AGGGGCGGCACGACACCGTTGGCATCGATCTGGTGGCGATGAGCGTCAATGATGTCCTGGTGCAGGGCGCCGAGCCGCTGTTCTTCCTCGATTACTTCGCCTGCGGCAAGCTCGACAACGCCGTCGCGGCCGACGTGATCAAGGGCATCGCGCGCGGCTGCGAGCTCGCCGGTTGCGCGCTGATCGGCGGCGAAACGGCCGAGATGCCCGGCATGTACGCTGCGGGCGAGTACGACCTCGCCGGCTTCTGCGTAGGCGTGGTGGAGCGAGACCGCATCCTCGACGGGCGCTCGATTCGCCCGGGCGACAAGGTCCTGGGGCTCGCCTCGAGCGGCCCGCATTCGAACGGCTACTCGCTTATTCGCAAGATCCTGGAGCGCGCGAAGCCCGAATTCGATCTGTTGGAGCCTACGCGCATCTACGTGAAGTCGGTCCTCAAGTTGTTGCAATCGGAAGTTCCCGTCAAAGGCCTGGCCCACATTACCGGCGGCGGCTTAGTCGGAAATGTCCCGCGCGTTCTTACGAAAAACGTCATCGCAAGGATTCGAAAGGACGCCTGGCAGCGTCCGCAGGTTTTTCAATGGCTGCAACGCGAGGGCCGCGTCGCAGAAGACGAGATGTACCGTGTCTTCAACTGTGGTATCGGCATGGTCGTCGTCGTGGCTGCCGCGGACGTCAGGCGCGCCTCGGATAATCTTCGCGCCTCCGGCGAAACCGTCTACGAAATCGGTGTCATCGAGGCCGGATCGGGCGAGCCGCAAGCCATCGTCGCTTAGCTGGAGCCGCGGCGGGCGAGGTAAATCCCGATCAGCACCACGACGCCGCCAGCGATCTGCAGCGGCACCAGTCCCTCCCCTAGAAGTGCCCAGGCGAACAGCGCCGCCATCACCGGCTGAAACAGCAGGCTGACCGAGGAGAAAGCCGCCGGCAGGTGCGCGAGGGCGTACGCGATGAGGCCCTGCCCGGCGGCGTGCGACACCAGCGCCAATCCGATCAGAATCCACCAGCCGAATGCCGTGCCGGGCAGGAGTTGCTCGCCCGAGGCAAGCGCCACCGGGAGGAGCAGGACCGCAGTAATGGTGCTTGTCGCCGCCATGAGATGCAGCGTGGTTTCACCGCGGTCGCGCAGCTCCTTTACGGCGAGCAAGTAGCCCGCGTAGAACATCGCCGTCACGACGCCGAGCGCGTCGCCCAGCAGCCCGGTCGAGGAGAAGGCGAGGCTGGTCTTCACCAGCATGCCCACGCCGATCAGCGCCGCAGCGAGCCCGGCGAGAAACAGCGCGCCCGGCCGCTGCCGCAGGAATATCCAGGCCGCCAGCGTGACGAAGAGCGACGCGAGATTGGCGAGCAGGGTTGAGTTGGCGACCGAGGTCAGCTTGATCGAGCTGTGCCAGAAGGCGAGGTCGCCGGCAAACGCCAAGCCGGCGGCGGCGAGCAGCCCCCAGTGAGCGCTGTGCGCGGGCGCAGCGCCGCGGCGTACCAGGAAGTACAGCAGCCACAACGGCGGGACGGCCAGCGCGACGCGCCAGAACGCGGTGGCGGTCGGCCCGGCTTCGGAGACGCGGACGAAAATAGGCGACAGCGCGATGCAGGTCGCGCCGGCAAGCAGGGCGGGAAGCGCGGGCCGCACAGCCCGCCGATGT
>DASQGB010000421.1:0-5874 GCA_035632815.1 Burkholderiales bacterium
AGGAAGCGGCGATGGACTACGCCGCGGCGGTCAATGAGGAGATCAAGGACCTCTTCGCCGCCGGCGCCGACATCGTCCAGATCGACGAGCCTTACATGCAGGCGCGGCCCGAGCAGGCGCGAGAGTATGGCTTGAAAGCCCTGAACCGGGCCTTCGACGGGGTGAAGGGCACGACTGCAGTTCATATCTGTTTCGGCTACGCTGCGATCATCCACCAGCGCCCGTCGGGCTATTCGTTCCTGCCGGAATTTGCCGGCTGCTCCTGCCAGCAGGTGTCGATAGAGACCGCACAATCCGGGCTCGACTGCTCTGTGCTGGCTTCTTTACCCATGAAAAAAATCATGGTCGGCTGCATCGATCTCTCGGACATGACGGTGGAAACGCCGGACACGGTAGTGCAAAGGGTCAAGCGGGCCTTGCAATACATGCAACCCGAGAATGTGATCCTCGCGCCCGACTGCGGCATGAAATACCTGCCGCGCGAGGTGGCGTTCGGCAAGCTCGAGGCGATGGTCGAGGGCGCGAAGCGGCTGCGCGCGGAATTTAAAGCGTAAGCTCTAGCGCATCATGGAAGTCGCAGTGGAAGCGTAGGGGTAAACGCATGATTTTCGGAAACGGAGGCTGCATGAAGTTTTTACTTGCTTTAATCCTGGCGCTGACCGGTTGCGCCGCAGGCGACGGTAGCCGCATCTTCACCAGCAAGGAGTCCGGTGTGCTCATGGGCGCGGCCGGCGGTGCGGTGGTCGGTGCCTTGGCCTACAAGAAGAACCGTACCAAGGGCGCGCTGGTCGGCGCCGTCGGCGGTGGACTTGCCGGGGGAGTCGTCGGCACCTACATGGACAATCAGAAGCGCGACTTGGAGAAGAACCTGGCCAAGGAGATCCAGTCCGGCCAGGCGCTCGTCGAGAAGCTGCCCAACGACGTGGTGCGGATCACGATGACCAGCCAGACGGCGTTCGAGACCGATTCCTCGGCGATCAAGCCCGGATTCAACAGCACGCTGGACAAGCTTGCGGATGTGGTGGTGCGCTACGGCAAGACCTCGCTCACCATCGTCGGCCACACCGACAATGTCGGCGCGGGCCCGTACAACCAGGGACTTTCCGAGCGGCGCGCGCGGTCGGTGGCGCAGCACTTCGAATCCAAGAAAGTCGATCCGGTAAGGCTCGCGCTGGTCGGCAAAGGCGAGAGCGCGCCGGTGGCGAGCAACAGCTCCGAAAGCGGCCGCCAGCGCAACCGCCGCGTCGAGATCTACGTCGAGCCGGTCGTGCAAGGCTAAAGCCGGATGGCCGAGAAGAAAGCGAGAGGGGTCGCGCGGGGGCTCACCAACTACGGCGACCCCGCGTTCTCGCTCTACCTGCGCCGCTCGTTCGCCAAGAGCATGGGCTACTCGGGGGAGATGCTCGCGCGGCCGGTCGTCGGCATCGCCGACTCGCGCAGCGGCTTCAACAACTGCCACCGCCATTTTCCCGAGATGATCGAGGCGGTGAAGCGCGGCGTGCTCGCCGCGGGCGGGCTGCCGATCGAGTTCCCGACCGTTTCGCTTGGCGAGGTGTTCCTCAGCCCGACCTCGATGATGTTCCGCAACCTGATGTCGATCGACGTCGAGGAGATGATCCGCGCGCAGCCCATGGACGCGGTGGTGCTGGTGGGCGGCTGCGATAAGACCGTGCCGGCGCAGCTGATGGGCGCGGTGTCCGCCGACGTGCCCGCGGTGCAGCTTCTCGCCGGGCCGATGATGCCGACCTCCTATCGCGGCGAGCGGCTCGGCGCCTGCACCGACTGCCGGCGCTTCTGGGCGCTGCATCGTGCGGGGAAAGTTGATTCTCATGAAATTGAAGATATAGAAGGCAACCTCGCCACCACCGCCGGGACCTGCGCGGTGATGGGCACCGCCTCGACCATGGCGGCGATCGCCGAGGCGCTCGGCATGGCGCTGCCCGGCAGCGCGGCGATCCCGGCGGTGCACGCGGACCGGCTGCGCGCCGCCGAGGCGAGCGGGCGCCGCGCGGTCGAGCTGATTCATTCTCCGATTCGCCCGACTGAAATAATTTCTGAAAAATCAGTCGAGAACGCTCTGCGCGTGCTGCTCGCCATCGGCGGCTCGACCAACGCCATCGTTCACCTGACCGCCATCGCCGGCCGCGCCGGCGTGAACATCTCATTGAAGAAATTGAATGAGCTGTCCGACTCGACACCGGTGCTGGTCGACCTCAAGCCCACCGGCCAGCACTACATGTCGGATCTCTATGCCGCAGGCGGGCTGGGCGCGGTGCTGCGCGAGCTCGAGCCGCTGCTGCACCTCGACTGCATGACCGTCGCGGGAATCACGTTGAAGGAAGTTCTGGAGAAGCAACCCGCCTGGGTCGATCGGGCAGTGGTCAAGCCTTTCGCCGAACCTCTGTCGAAGCAGGGCGGCCTGGTGGCTCTCTTCGGCTCGCTCGCGCCGAACGGCGCGATCCTCAAGCGCTCGGCCGCGGACCCGCAGCTATTCGAAAAGACCGGCCGCGCGGTGGTGTTCAGCTCGCTCGACGATCTGGCGGCACGCATCGACGATGCGGGGCTAGACGTGAATGCGGACGATTTCCTGGTGCTGCAGAACGCGGGCCCGAAGTCGGGCTATGCCATGCCCGAGGCCGGCTACCTGCCGATTCCGAGCAAGCTGGCGCGCGCCGGGGTAAAGGACATGGTGCGCATTTCGGACGCGCGCATGAGCGGTACCGCCTACGGCACCATCGTGCTGCACGTCTCGCCTGAGGCCGCGATCGGCGGGCCGCTCGCGCTGGTGAGGAACGGAGATCGAATCAAGCTCTCTGTGCAGGAGCGCAGAATCGATGTGCTGATTGCCGATTCTGAAATACAGAAGAGAAAGGCGGCGTGGAAGCCCCCGGTCACGCCGCCGGCGCGCGGCTACGCCAAGCTCTACATGGACCACGTGCTGCAGGCCGAGCAAGGCTGCGACTTCGACTTCCTGCGCAAGGCTTGAAGGCGCCCGCGAAGCTGGTCTGCCTGGAGTCGTACTGGAACGAGAAGCTGTTCCAGACTTTCTCGGTCAAGGGCTTTTTCGAGGCGATGGCGCCGCTCGCGCATCCGCCGCTCACGGTGGCTCACCGCTTCGTCGAGTCGGAGGCGGGGCTCGCCTACTACACACGGCGACCCGGCGGTGTGATGTGGCGGCAGAGCGATGTGTTCGACGCGCCGGTCTATTACCTCGCCTTCCACGGCCGGCCGGCCGGCGTGGCTTCCCTGCTCGGGGGGATCAGCGGCGAGCGGCTGTGCGAGGCGTTTGCAGGGTACGGCGGCTACAAAAATCTCGTGTACTTCGCCGCCTGCAGCGTGCTGCGCGGGACCAAGGGCGAGCGGTTTGCGCGCGATTTCCTGAAAGCGACCGGCGTGAGAGCGGTCATCGGCTACACCACCCGCGTCGACTGGATGGCGAGCCTGGTGGCCGACCTGCTGTTCCTGCACCGCTTTTATGCCGATCCCTCGCCCTGGCGCAATCTGCGCCGCATCTTCCGCTCGGTGCAGCGCGACTATCCGGCGGCGCGTCGGCTCGGCCATACCCTTGTCATGCGACCCTGATTTGCTTTAAGCTTGATCTATTCAGGCTTGGAGTAGTTCCTTGGCCTCTGCCGCCCGTACCGACCGCCGCATCGATCGCGAATTCATCGCCCGTCAGGGCGACCACCGCGCCCTGCGCATCTGGCTGCGCCTGCTCACCTGCACGCAGCTGATCGAGCAGCGGGTGCGCGCGGGGCTGCGCGAGCGCTTCGCCACCACCCTGCCGCGCTTCGACCTGCTGGCGCAGCTCGAGCGCCATCCCGAGGGGCTGAAGATGAACGAGCTCTCGCGCCTGCTGATGGTCACCGGCGGCAACGTCACCGCGATCGTCGACCAGCTCGAGAAGGAGGCGCTGCTCGAGCGCCTCGACGAGCCCGCCGACCGGCGCGCTTTCCGCATCCGCCTGACCCGCGTCGGCGAGCGCCAGTTCGCCGAGATGGCGCGCGCGCACGAGGAATGGGTGGTCGAGCTGCTCGCCGGCCTGTCGCGCCGCGAGCACGACGAGCTGCTGCGCCTGCTCGCCAAACTCAAGCAGCATGCCGTGGAGGTCGCGCATGATTGAGCCCAAGCACTTTCTGTGGCGCGTCGAGGGCAGGGTGGGCGTGATCACGCTCAACCGCCCGGAGCGCAAGAACCCGCTGACTTTCGAGTCTTATGCGGAACTGCGCGATTTGTTTCTGAACCTTCAAAACGAAAGGAGCGTCAAGACCGTGGTGGTTACCGGCGCCGGAGGAAACTTCTGTTCGGGCGGCGACGTGCACGAGATCATCGGGCCGCTGACGAAGATGCCGGCGCCGGAGCTGCTGCGGTTCACGCGCATGACCGGCGAGCTCGTCAAGGCGATGCGCCATTGCCCGCAGCCGGTGATTGCGGCGGTCGATGGCGTATGCGCTGGGGCCGGCGCGCTTATCGCGCTCGCCTCGGACCTGCGCTACGCCGCGCCGTCGGCGAAAGTGGCGTTCCTGTTCGTTCGCGTCGGACTCGCCGGTTGCGACATGGGCGCCTGCGCCATTCTGCCGCGGGTCATCGGCCAGGGGCGCGCGGCCGAACTCCTCTA
Organism: Burkholderiales bacterium; assembly: GCA_035632815.1. Lineage (GTDB taxonomy): Bacteria > Pseudomonadota > Gammaproteobacteria > Burkholderiales > SG8-39 > SCGC-AG-212-J23. The sequence continues at coordinate 4,619 of DASQGB010000421.1, forward strand.
TACGGGACGGTCGATGAGCGCCGACGAAGGCTTCGGATGGGGCTTTTTCAACCGCGTGGCAGACCCGGTCATGGAAATCGCAATGGCAACGGCGCAAGAGCTTGCTGGCGGGCCGACCTTCGCCCACGCCATGACCAAGACCATGCTGCACCAGGAGTGGAACGTGAGCATCGACGAGGCGATCGAGATGGAGGCCCAGGCGCAGGCGATTTGCATGCAGACCCAGGACTTTCAGCGCGCCTATCAGGCTTTTGCGTCGAAGCACAAACCGGTGTTCGAAGGCGATTGATGGACCGGTTCGCGCATTACGAGTGGCCGTTCTTCGAGCCGCGGCACGCGCAGCTGGCGAAGCAAGCCGAAGCTTTTGCCAGAGATAATTTTGGTTACGCGCACGGCGAGGATGCCGACGCGATCTGCAGGCGGCTGGTGCAGGACCTCGGCTGCGCCGGTTTCCTGGGCCATTGCGTGACGGAGAAGCCCGACGTGCGCTCGATCGCGCTGCTGCGCGAGGTGTTCGCCTACCACGCGGGCCTGGCGGATTTCTCTTTCGTCATGCAGGGGCTGGGCAGCGGCCCGATCGCCCTGGCTGGCGATCCTTTCATGAAAAACAGATATCTTGGAAAGGCCGCAGCGGGCGATGCGATCGCGGCGTTCGCGCTGTCGGAGCCTGAGGCCGGATCCGACGTGCAGGCGATGACCACCACGGCGCGGCGCGAGGGCGGCGGCTGGGTGCTCGACGGGGACAAGACCTGGATCTCGAACGGCGGCATCGCGCACTTCTACGTCGTCTTCGCCAGGGCCGACGAGGGCATCTCGGCCTTCGTGGTCGAGGCGAAGGATGTGGATGCCTCCGAGCGCATCGAGATCGTGGCGCCGCATCCGATGGCGGTCATCAAGCTGAGAAATTCGAAGGCCGTCCTGCTCGGGGAGCCAGGGCAGGGCTTCAAGCTGGCGATGCGCAACCTGGACATCTTCCGCACCACGGTGGCGGCGGCGGCGCTCGGCTTCGCGCGCCGCGCGTTGGACGAATCCATCAAGCGGGCGAAGAAACGCCGCATGTTCGGGCACACGCTCGCCGACTTCCAGATGACGCAGGCGAAGCTCGCCGACATGGCGACCGCGATCGATGCCGCGGCACTTCTTACCTATCGATCGGCTTGGCAAAAGGACATCAAGGGCGAGCGCGTCACGCGCGAGGCGGCGATGGCGAAGATGTTCGCCACCGAGGCGGCGCAGCAGGTGATCGACGACGCGGT
>DASQGB010000422.1:0-2811 GCA_035632815.1 Burkholderiales bacterium
GGCGTGGACCTACATGATCGATCACCCGCAATACCGCTTCGCGGTGTTCGTCGGCCATGTCGAGAACGGCAGAAAACATGCCTTCGAAGTCTGGGTGAACGGCAGCGAGCAGCCCCGCGGCCTGGGCGCGCTCGCCAAGACCCTGTCGATGGACATGCGCGCCGACGACAGCGCCTGGCTCAAGCTCAAGCTCGACGCGCTCGCCAAGGCCGGCGGCGACGAGCCCTTCGAGATGCCGTTTCCGCCGCGTGGCGAGAAGAAGCTCATGCCCTCGGTCGTCTCCGCTTTTGCCCAGATCGTGCGTTGGCGCGTTGACGATCTGAATTCCGGTCTCACTGAAGAAACCTTCCACCTCGCGACCGAAGAAGCCTCGTCCCCAGTCCTCGACGCCATGTTCGCGCTCAAGGAGCCGAAGACCGGCACCGACGGCACCATGTCCTGGACCGTGGATGTGCTCAACCCGCGCACTGGCGACGACTTCGTCCTCGGCCTGAAGGAAATCACCCTGCCGGACGGGATCACCCGGCCCTACTCCGTGTGGCTCTCGGGCGAATACCCGCGCGCCCTCGACGGGCTGTGCAAGATCCTCTCTCTGGACATGCGCGTGCTCGATCCAGCGTGGGTCGGGATGAAGCTGAAGAAGCTGCTCGAATTCCCCGAGCCGCTCGGCGACTTCTTGGCCTTCGTCCCGGGCAGCCGCAAGCAGCAAACCTTCCCGTCGACCATCTCTTACCTCGCGCGGCTCATCCTGCACCGCTACGCCATGCTCGGCATCCTCGACGACGTGGGCAGCGCCAAGCGGCAGATGGGAATTCTGGAAAAACCCTCGGCAAAGTCGAACCCGCTCCTCGCCGGCGCCAAGTGCCCGGACTGCGGCAACAAGACTCTGATCCGCAAGGACGGCTGCGACTACTGCACCGCCTGCGGCTTCGTCGGCATCTGCGGGTAGAAGCAAAAAACAGGGACAGACCACGTTTTTTTCCGCTTGCCCCTGATTTATTCTTTGTTCGCGGTCAACGCAGTCATCGCGCAAACCCGACCGCGCGACATTCAGCCGCCGAAATTCCCCCAACCCGCCGCCTTGAGCGCGCAGACCGCGCCCGGGTCGGTAAAGCAGCACGCCACCACGGTGCGCATAGCGGGCGGTAGGTACCGCATCGGCGCGCCAGGCGAAGAGCACCCGGTCGAGCTCAAGGCCTTCCGCATCGATCGCACCGAGGTGACGAACGCGCAGTTCGTCGAGTTCCTGAATGCGCTGCCGGTGAAGCCGACAGGAACCGCGCAAGGAGGCAAAGTGGCTGCGGCCAACCTCGCGCCCGGCGACCAGCCCCTGTTCCTCGAGCAGTCCTCGCCCTATCCGATCGTCGGCCTCGACGACGATGAGGCGCGCATCGGCGTGCGCGCGGGCCGCTTCGCGGCGGACCCAGGGTTAGAGAACCATCCCGTTGCCGAGGTGACATGGGGCGGTGCCGTCGCCTACTGCGGCTGGCGCGGCGCGCGCCTGCCCACCGAGGCCGAATGGGAGGCGGCGGCGCGCGGCATGCAAGGACGACGCTACCCGTGGGGCGATGCGCCGCCGACGCCCGAGCGGGCCGTGATCGGGCAGCCGAGCGGCGCGACGCTGCCGGTGGGAAGCCGCCCCAAGGGCGCGACGCCGGATGGTCTCCTTGACATGGCAGGCAGCCTCGCCGAATGGACGAGCACGCTTTACCGGCCTTATCCCTATCGTCCCGACGACGGCAGGGAAGATGCGGGTGATCCCGGCGAGCGCGTGACGCGCGGCGGCGACTACGTGTTCCAGCCGGCGCCCGAGCATCTGCTCAGTTGGCAGCGCGCAGGGTTCTCGCGCCGGCCAAGCTCGGGCCATCGCCACATCGGCTTTCGCTGCGCGGCCGACTAGGCCTTCATCCGGCCGGCAGGTCGAAAACCAGTACCTCGGCTTGCTCGCCGTCCTTCAGCTCGATCGCGCCGCCGTCGGTCTTGAGCGCATCGCCGGCCTGGAGCGCGTGGCCGTTGACGTTGATCTTGCCGCGCGCGACGTGGACGTAGCCCTTTCGATTCTTGGCCAGGGCAAGTTTCGCGCCTTCGGCGCCGTCGAAGAGGCCGGCGTAGAGCAGCGCGTCCTGGTGGATCGTCACCGAGCCGTCGCGAGCGTCGGGTGAGGCGATGAGGCGCAGGCGGCCGCGCTTCTCGGCCGGCTCGAAGCGCTTTTGCTCGTACGACGGCGCGATGCCGCGCACGTTGGGCTCGATCCAGATCTGCAGGAAATGGGTGGTGCCGGCCTGGTCGTGGTTGAACTCGCTGTGCATCACGCCGCGGCCGGCGCTCATGCGCTGCACATCGCCGGGAACGATGGTCGAGCCGGTGCCCATGGAGTCCTTGTGGCCAAGCTCGCCTTCGAGCACGTAGCTGATGATCTCCATGTCGCGGTGGCCGTGGGTGCCGAAGCCCGAGCCCGGCGCGACGCGGTCCTCGTTGATGACGCGCAGGGGGCCGTAGCCCATGTGCTGCGGATCGTGGTAATCGGCAAAGGAGAAGCTGTGGTAGGAGTCGAGCCAGCCGTGGTTGGCGTGGCCGCGTTCGGTGGACCGTCTTACTTCCGGTATGTGCAGTTCGGTCATGGTGCCATGAATCTTGCGGCGAACCTGCGGTTTGCAAGAGCGGGAAAAACCCCCCGCTCGCTGCGCTCGCGACCCCCTTGTCAGGGGGTCGATTCGAGAAGCAGCGTGTCGATGTCGTTGAGCACGGTCTGCGGGTGCAGGAACATCGAGCTGTAGATCTCGCGCACGTCGCCGGCGGGGTCGATCAGGA
>DASQGB010000423.1:0-5869 GCA_035632815.1 Burkholderiales bacterium
TCGGTCTCCAGGCGCACCACCTCGAGCCGCGCGTCGCGGTAGCGCGCGAGCAACGTGCCCGCCACGGCGAGCGATACCGCGAGCACCACCAGCCCCGGCCAGTACGGCCGGCGCGCGGGGACGATGTAATCGAGCTCGACGCGCTTCATGCGGCCAGCTCGCGGAACTGCCAGCCCTGCGTCGCATCGCGCGGCGGCGCGGCCGCCCCGGCCAGCAGAACCAGCTCGGGAAATCCGCCTTCGATGCCGCCGTTCAGCCGGAATCGTTCGCGCTCGAGCAAGCCGAGCCACCCACCTTTGCCGACCTGCACCGAGCGCCAGCCGCCGCCTGAATGCAGCGCGACACAGGCGCGGTCGGAGTCGGCGAGCACCAGCCAGGCGCCGCCCGGCGGAATCGCCTTGCGCCACTGGTTGATGGCGGCCATGAGCTGCGGCTGCACCGACACCAGGCTCGCCTTGCCGCCCTTCGGGAAGCTCGCCCTGATTTCCTCGAGGAGAGCGGCATCGATCGCGCTCGCCAGGCGTTCCGCTCCGCCGCCGGCGCTCGCACGCAGCACCCACGACTTCGCCCGCTCGCCGTGGATCTTGGCGAAGTGGTGGCGGATGTAGGCGTCTTCTTCGGCCGCGGTGCCGAGCGCGTCGCTCCACGGCACGACCGCATAGCGCACGAAGTGGTTCGACAGCACGATGGTGCATTTACAAGGTTTGTTTATCTCGAGAGAACGAAGTGCAGCCACCGCTCCCTGCCACGGCTCGTTGCCGAAGCCCGGATCGCAGTCGATGGTTCTGTCCCCGACGGCAATTTGCGCGGGGGACAGCGCTATGCGCAGCCGCTCAGGCCACAAACGTGACACGGTTGATCTCCTGCAGCGTGGTTTCGCCCTTCCTCACCGCGTCGAACGCCGCGTCGCGGAGGAAGCGTGTCCCCGAGCGCAGCGCCGCCTCCTTCAGCAGCCTCACCGGGGCGCGGCTGGTGATCAGCTCGCGCAGCTCGTCGTTCAGGATCATCAGCTCGGCGATGGCCTTGCGTCCCTTGTAGCCGGCGCCGCGGCACTCGCGGCAACCACGCCCGATCTTGAATTTCCAGTCTTTGCATTCCTCTATCTTCAATCCTGACTCCAGGAGCATCTCCTCCGATGGCCGGTCGTCCTCGGCGCAGTGCGGGCAGACGACGCGCACCAGGCGCTGCGCGAGGATCGCGTTCAGCGCCGAGACGAAGCCGTACAGGTCGACGTTCATGTGCATGAAGCGGCCGATGACGTCGAACACGTTGTTGGCGTGCACCGAGGTGAACACCAGGTGCCCGGTGAGCGCGGACTGCACCGCGATGTTGGCGGTCTCCGGGTCGCGGATCTCGCCGACCATGATCTTGTCCGGGTCGTGGCGCAGGATCGAGCGCAGCCCGCGCGCGAAAGTGAGGCCCTTCTTCTCGTTCACCGGGATCTGCAGCACCCCGGCGAGCTGGTACTCGACCGGGTCCTCGATGGTGACGATCTTGTCCTGGCCGTTGTTGATCTCGGTAATGGCGGCATAGAGCGTCGTCGTCTTGCCGCTGCCGGTCGGGCCGGTCACGAGCAGCATGCCGTGGGGCTCGCGCGACAGGCGCCGGAGGCGCCGCACGTCCGCGGGCTCGAAGCCGAGCGAGTCGAGCGACAGCTGCTGCTGGGTGGCCTCGTACAGCGACTGCTTGTCGAGCACGCGCAGCACTGCGTCCTCGCCGTGGATGCTCGGCATGATCGACACGCGCAAGTCCACCGCGCGGCCGCGCTCGAGCGCCTTGAAGCGCCCGTCCTGCGGCACGCGGCGCTCGGTGATGTCGAGCTCGGCGAGCACCTTGACGCGCGCGATCGCCTGCTCGGCCTGCGCCGCGTCCTGGATGGTCTTCACCTGCGAGAGGATGCCGTCGATGCGGAACTTGATGGCGAGGCCGCTCGGCAGCGTCTCCAGGTGCACGTCGCTTGCGCCGAGCATCAGGGCGTCGCGGAGCGTCGAGCGCACCAGACGCACCACCTCGCTCGTCTCGTCGCCGATCGCCTTCAGCGACAGGTCCTCGATGCCGCTGCGCTCCTGCGGCCCGGCGCCGGCCTCGCCCTGCACGGCGTCGAGCGCGCGCAGCGACTCCTCGTGCGAGGCGAGGAAGGCCACCAGGTCGCCGCGGTGCGCGAGGCACCAGCTGAACGCGGGCCCGATGCGCTCCTCGGCCCAGGCCTGCAGCTCGCCGCAGAACGGGTCGTCGAAGGCGAGCAGCAGGCGCCCATCTGCCGCGCGCAGCAGCGCGCAGCCGCGCTGCGAGCATTCGCCGAAAGGCAACAGGTCGAACGCCGGCGCCGCGCGCCGCAGCTCGGCCATGCTCAGGCGCTCGAGCTGCAGCGTGGCGGCAAGGCTGGCGGTGAACGCGTCGGGCCCGAGCCCGAGGCGCTCCTCGAGCACGTCGACCTGCCGCCGGCGCGCAGCGGCGGCGGCGGCGCGCGCGCTGGCGATCTCGGGTGCGGCGATGGTCATTGCAGGTTCCCGGCGAGCTCGAAGATCGGCATGTACATCAGGATCACGATGGCGCCGATGACCAGGCCGATCAGCGCCATCAGGATCGGCTCGAACAGGCGCGTGAACCAGTCCACCCAGCGCGCGAGCTCCTCGTCGTGGAAGGCGGCGATCTGCTCGAGCATCTCGCCCATGTTGCCGCCTTTCTCGCCCACCGCGAGCATGCGCAGCGCGACCGGCGTGGTGAGGCCGCTCGCGTCCATCGACTGCGAGACGCCGCGCCCCTCGCTGATGGCGCGGCTCGCCGCAGCGAGCCGCTCGCGCAGCAGCGGGTGCAGCAGCTCGGCGCCCATCTCGAGCGCCGGCACCATCGGCATGCCGCCGCGCAGCAGCATGCCGATGGTGCGGTAGAAGCGGGCGAGCTGATAGACCTTCAGGCGCTCGCCGATGGCGGGCAGGCGCCACAGCGCATCGCCGATGCGCGTGCGCACGCCCGGCAAGCGGACTGCATAAACAATAAGAAAGACCAGCCCACCCAGGAGAGCGAGCACGACCAGGCCCTGCTGATCGACCGCCTGCCCCCAGGAGAGGAGCAGGCGCGAGAAGAATGGCAGGTCGCCGCCGCGCTCCTGGTAGATCTTGCCGAAGCGCGGCACGACGTACAGCAGCAGGAACAGGCCGACCAGCCCGCCCACGCCGATGAGCAGCATCGGGTAGATCGAGGCGTTGACGACGCGCTTGCGGATCGCCTCGAGCTGGCCGGCGTAGGCGACATAGCGCGCGAGCGCCGGCGGCAGGTCGCTCGTCCTCTCGCTCGCGCGCACGGTGGCGATGTAGAGCGCAGAGAACGCCTGGGGGAATTCCTGCAAGGCCGCCGACAGCGGCTGGCCTTCGCGCAGCACCGTGCCGAGGCGATCGAGTATCGCGCGGAAATCCTCGCGCTTCTCCTTCTCCCCCAGCGTGTCGATCGCCTCCACCAGCGGCAGGCCGGCGTTCAGCAGCACGCGCAGCTCCTGGCTGAAGAGGGCCACCGGAAAGCGCTCGGCGGCGCTGCGCCAGGGCGCGGCGAGCGAGCGCTTCGTGCGCACGCTGAGCACCGTGTAGCCGCGCCCTTCGAGCTGCCGTACCGCGGTGATCTCGTCCGGAGCCTGGAAGTCGATCGCCTCGACGCCGCCGCCGGGTCCGATCGCTTTCAGCTCGAAGCGCATCGCCGTTAGTGGTTGGAAATGTCGGCGGCTTCGCCGCTGCCGCCGGGCTGGCCGTCCTTGCCGTAGGAGACCAGGTCGAACTCGTGCTTCTCGCCGGGGATCTTGTACACGTAGGGCTTGCCCCAGGGATCGAGCGGCACCTCCTTGCGCAGGTACGGCCCGGCCCATTTCGGCTCGGCTGCCGGCTTGTGCACCAGCGCCTTCAGGCCAAGCTCGGAATTGGGATACTGGCCGGTGTCGAGGCGGTACTGGTCGAGCGCTTTCTCCAGCGCGTCGAGCTGCGCCTTGGCGATGTTGACTTCGGACTTGCCGACCTGGCCGAAATAGCGCGGCGCGACGAAGCCCGCGAGCAGCCCGATGATCACGACGACGACCAGCAGCTCCAACAGCGTGAAGCCGCCCGCCCCAGCCACACTGCGAATCCGAGCCTCTTTGGGACTCACGACTCCCCCTCTTTCCTGGCTGCTATGTTACACAGGCTTTCGCTCGAAAAACGAAGCAAGGAGCGGGTTTTTCAACTTTGTAAAAACGCCACTGGCGCGCCTCCCTTATTCATGGGATGTGGCGTCCAAATCAGGGACAGACCCCAAATAAAAACCCCCGATCCTGCGATGGATCGGGCGTTGGATCTACCTGAGGCGATGCTTAGTGGCCGTGGAGCGGAATGCGCGACACCGTATAGGTGGTGACGTCCTCTTCCGGTTCGTCCCCGACCGCGGGCGTGAGCGCGAGCGCAAGATTGGTGACATAGATGCTGCCGCGGCTGATGACGATGCTGGCAGGGAAGAGCAGGCCCTTCGCAGCGCCGTCCCTGCCGACGCCCTCGAACGATCCGCGGCGCTCGACCACGCGGCCGTTGCGGTTCAGGGCCACCAGTTCGTCGGCCTGATTGGCCGCCACCCAGAGACGCCCCTTACGATCGAACGCGATGCCGTCGGCGCCGTTCACACTTTCGGCGAAGGTGCTTAGCGCTGCACTGGCCAGGTTGTACTTCAGGATTCGGTCGTCCGCGGTGTTAGCGATATAGAGATTCGCCCCCACGGTGTCGAAGGCGAGGCCATTGGCGCCAAACCCAGGGAATCCGTGGGGTGGCGGAGCCGGCTTTAGCAATTCGTCGGACACGAAAGTCGAGAGCGTGCCGGCCGGAAGGTCCAGCTTGAACACATTTCCGCCGAACGAGTCCGATACATATAGATCGCCTGCCGCGTCGAAGGTGATGGCGTTCAGGCCGCAGGTCGGGAACCCCGCGCACACCGGGAATACCTGCGCTGGAAGGCTGCCCGAATTGAACGGCGGGACGAATTTAAGCACGTTCCCGCCACCGAAGTTAGCCACGTACAGGTTACCGGCGGCGTCGAACTCGAGCCCTAGCGGAACGACGCCAGGTAGCGAGATTGTCTCCGCCAGATGCCCATTACGATTGAACACGTAGACGACGTTGTCGGTGGAGAAATCGAACGTCGACACGTAGATCCTGCCGGCTGCATCCGCGGCGATCCCCTCCGGAAAGCCGGGTCCCGGCTTTGGCAGGGTGGCGAAGCGGACGACGCCGCCGGCATCCGCAGTAGCGGGCTCGATAACCCCTACGAGCATGAGGGCAAAGACGAGCGAAGCGAGCAGGCTTGACGAGCGCTTGGACATTTCCCCCTCCCAGAGGCGTGACCTTCCGATCAGGACGCTAGAACTACTCCGCACTCATGTCAATGCCGGCAGCCCATGGGGGTCGTCGGCCCGAGCTCATCGCTGACCGCTCGTAGCGCAGCGCGCCGGGCTTTCTCTTCCCCAGAAAATACGAAGTCACGTCGAGTAGAATCCGCTGGCCCAGACTGAGCTCGGTTGAAACGGTCTGGAACGATGTAGCGGCCTGTCGCCCGCTATCTTTCAACAAGAGGGGGAATATTATGTTGACCGCTTTCCATCGACGTTTACTGAGTGTCGTAGTGTCTTCGCTCGCGTTTACCGCCGTCCCAATGAGCTCGTTCGCAACGCACTCGTGGGGCCCCTACCATTGGGGGCGGACGGGAGATACATTCACCCTGAAGCTCGGCGACAATGTTTCGAGCGCCTGGGATGCATATCCCATTGAAGCGAGCATCGATTGGTCGGTCTCTGGCGAGCTCGATACCAAAGTTGTCGGTGGCGCCGGCGATCCACGGAGATGTCGGGCCACGAGCGGGCGCG
>DASQGB010000424.1:0-13158 GCA_035632815.1 Burkholderiales bacterium
CGCGCGCGCTGCTCGAGTTGACGATATCCGTTCGAGCGGTGCACCAGCACTTCCACCGGATGACCCTGCCGGTCGATGGTGATATCGAGCACCACGATCGACTTCATCATCTCGGGCATCGGTTCGGAATAGGTGTAGCGATGGACTTGCACAATGCGGCGCGCGACGAGCTTCTTGTAGCTGTCGAGCATCTGCAGGCTGCGCGGCCGCGCGGGCGGCATATGGGCGATCTGCGGCACCTGAGTAACGGCAGGTGGCGGTGCCGGCGGAGCGGGCAGTGGCGAAGCACAGCCGGCGAGCGTTGCGGCTGTCAGTACCAAGGCGAGCTTCTTCGTCTCTGCCACGGACCTACATGGTATGCGATTTACGCAGTTTCCACGTTGCGAGCGGCCCCAGCAGGGCGCCGAGGCCGAGCGTAGCCCAAGCGCATCCCCAGGCGAGCGCATCGCCCGAGGCCTTGCCGCCGCCGGCGAGGTCGAGCGCCCAGCCGAACGCCACCGGGCTCACCACGCCGGCACCGAAGCCGACCACCGAGCGCACCGCGTACGCCACGCCGAGATAGTGCGGCGGCACGCTCTCGGCGAGCACGGTCGAGTGAGTCGAGGAGTCGGCGATGCCGGCGAAGTTGTAAAGGCAAGCGAGGGCGACCAGCAGCGCCAGCGGTGCCGCGATCAGCCAACCGATCGAGAACGAAGCCACGAGGCTCACGCACGACCACAGCAGGATGGTCTGCGTGCGGCCCCAGCGGTCGGCCATGGTGCCGCCGGCGATGGAGCCGCCGATGTTCGCCACGTAGGTCAACGCGGAAAAGGCGAGCGCCACCGAAGCGGCTTCGCCGGTTTCCACGCCGCGCAGCAGCAGCGCGGCGGTGAGGAACGCAGGCAGCCAGGCCCACAGCCCCAGCAGCTCCCAGTTGTGCGCCGTGTAGCCCCAGATCGACAGCATGGCGCGGCGGTTTCGCCACACCGCCGGAATCGACGCGAGCAGCGGCTCTCCGGCGGGACGCGGATGCACCAGGTTGCCGGTAGTGCGCAGCACATAGGCCCCCATGATCCACGAGACGATCGGCAGCATCGCCACGGCAGCGAGGGCGCCGCGCCAGTCCGTGAACGTGAGCGCAAGGCCAGCTACGCCCAGGCAGATCGCGTACCCGGCGCTCGATCCGGCGATGAAGTAGCCCATGGCGCGGCCGCGCCGGCCGCGCTCGATGTGCTCGTTGATTAGCGCGAGCGCGGGCGTATACGTGCCGCCCTGGCATAGCCCGGTGAGCGCGTGCAGCCATAACGCAGACCAGAAGCCGTCGGCGAACAGGACAAAGGCCCACGGGCTCGCGCAGGCGGCGACGCCGGTGGTGAGGTAGGCGCGCTTGGCGCCGAAGTGGTCGGCGATGAAGCCGACGATGAACAGCGAGATCAGATAGCCCAGGTGAAAGGACGACTGGATCATCCCGGCTTCGCGTCCCGAAAGCCCCCAGGCTTCCTGCGTCAGCGGCAGCACCGCCGAGTAGGCGACGAACCACGAGGCGGCGAGAATCCGGCTCGAGCACAGCGCGGCGAGCCAGGTTCCCGAGCCGGGGATCAAGCAGCCGCTTGTGCCAGGCGGACGGGGATGCGGCGCGGCCCGAAAGGCCGGCCAAACTTGCGGAAGCGTCCCGCGATCGGCGTGCCGCAGAAGCCGCAGCGGCCGTCGTCGCCGAGGTGGTAGCCGCGGATGTGATACCAGTCGCGCACCACCAGCGCCTTCTCGCAGGACGGGCAGTAGGTCGAACCGCCGCTCTCGTCGTGCACGTTGCCGGTGTAGACGTAGTTCAGTCCGGCGAGCCGGCCGATCTCTCGCGCGCGCGTCAGCGTGGACGCCGGCGTGGGCGGGACATCGGTCATTTTCCAGTCCGGGTGGAACGCCGTGAAATGCAGCGGCACGTCGGGCCCGAGGTGATCGCGGATCCACTTGCACTCGGCGCGGATCTCCTCGTCGGAGTCGTTCTTGCCCGGGATCAGCAGGGTCGTGATCTCGGTCCAGACGTCGGTCTCATTCACCAGGTAGGCGAGCGTATCGAGCACCGGCTGCAGGCGTGCGCCGCAGACCTTGAAGTAGAAGTCATCGGTGAACGCCTTCAGGTCGACGTTCGCGGCATCCATCTTCGCGTAGAACTCGCGCCGCGGCGCGGCATGCATGTAGCCGGCGGTCACGGCCACTGTCTTGATGCCCTGGGCATCGCAGGCGTCGGCGATATCCATCGCGTATTCGGCGAAGATCACCGGGTCGTTGTAGGTGAACGCGACCGACGCGCAGCCGAGCTTCAGCGCCGCGGCCGCGATGGTCTCGGCGCTCGCCTGGTCCTGCAGGCGGTCCATCTCGCGCGACTTGGAGATGTCCCAGTTCTGGCAGAACTTGCACGCCAGGTTGCACCCCGCGGTGCCGAAGGACAGGATGCTGGTGCCCGGATAGAAGTGATTGAGAGGCTTTTTCTCGACCGGGTCGATGCAGAAGCCCGAGGAGCGGCCGTAGGTGGTGAGCACCATGCGGCCGCCTTCCATCTTGCGCACGAAGCACAGCCCGCGCTGGCCTTCGTGCAGCCGGCAGTCGCGCGGGCACAGATCGCACTGGACGCGGCCGTCGGGCAGCGTGTGCCACCAGCGTCCAGGATAAGCGGTGTCAGCCATTATTCCTTCCACTTCACTACGCGGTAACGCGAGACCTTGCAGCGCGTAAGGCGCGTGTCGGGGGGAAGGCCCGCTTTGCGGACCAATTCGTTCAAGAAAACGCCCTTGTCGGCGATGCCTTCCCAGACCTGCGGCAGGAAAGTGCCCCGTTTGTCGTCCGCTTCCAGGATGAGGCCGTCCTCGCCTACGCGGATCTGATCGAGCAGATCCGCCCCGTCGGCGAAGCGCAGCGGCTTCGGCGTCGACAAAAGCGACACCTCGACGCGGCAGTGCGGCCATTCCGCGGCAGTCAGGGCCGGGAAGCGCGGGTCGCGGAAAGCCGCGCCGCGCGCGTTGTCGGCGACGTCTACGGCGAGCGAGCGCCGCGCCTCGAGGCTGCCGATGCAGCCGCGCAGCGCGCCGTCCCGCGTCAAGGTAACGAAGGTGGCGCCTGCCTGGGCGAGCCAGCTGTCGGTTTTTTCATGGACGGTGGTCTTGAAAAGCTCGGCTTCGATGGCGTCGCGGGCGATCGACAGCAGCGTCTTCCCGGCCTCCTCAGGGGAGATTTCTGCCCTCTCATAGAACGCGAACGCCGAATAGCCGACGACCTGCCCCTTGCCGCCGGCGGTGTCGCCGGAATTGCACGCGGCAAGCAGTTTGATGAAGAGGCCTTTCTTCCTCGCAAGCGCCAAGAACCCGTTCAACGGCGTCGCGCCGCAAGCTTCTTCGTGATCGAGGTCGGTGGCGAAGCCGGCGATGCGGGTCACCGTGGAGCGATCGATCTGCCTCGCCTGTTCGTAGGGATGGTAGTGCGACAGATCGCTCGAGATCACGATCAGGGTTTCGGCGCCGCCCCACAGCCGCTCGAGCACGCCCACTACCTCCTCGACGCTCGCCATCCCCACCGCGAACGGCACCAGGCTGAAATCGCCGAGCACCTTCTGCAGGAACGGTAGCTGCACCTCGAGCGAATGCTCGAGCGCATGCGCCGCATCGCTCTGGACGATCTGGGGCATGTCGCGCACTGCGCGCAGCGCTTCGCTGTCGAGCCGCACGCTGCCAAGCGGCGTCGCGAACGCCGCCGCCCCCGGCACGGCCAGCCCGCGCACCGGAACACGATGCACCGGCCCCAGCATGACGACGCGCCGCACGAGGCCGCGCGCAGCCGCGAGCTCGTCGTACGCGCGGGCAGCGACCTGTCCCGAATACACGTATCCGGCATGCGGCACGATGAGCGCCTTGGGAAATCGCAGTCGCGGCGTGGCCTGCTCCACGCCGCCGAGCAGATCGTCCACCTCTGCAGCGAGCGCGCGCTCGCTTCCCGGATAGAACATTCCCGCGACTGCCGCCGGTCTCACCGCTGCCATGGCGCAATTATGCTCCGCCGAGCAGCTCGAAGACCCCTTCCAGGGCGCGGATGACCGACTGTCGGCGGACGCTTTCCCGGTCGCCCCGGAAATGGCAGGTCTCGCTGCGCACGCTGCCCTCGCGCGCCCACGCGAAGCACACCATGCCGACCGGCTTCGCCGCGCTGCCGCCGCCCGGCCCGGCGACCCCGGTCACCGCGAGCGACAGCGTGCCGCGGCTGCGCTCGAGCGCGCCCAAGGCCATCTCGCGCGCGGTCTCCTCGCTCACGGCGCCGTGGCGCTCGAGCGTCGCGGCGCGCACGCCGAGCAGCTCCTGCTTGGAGCGATCGGAATAGGTGACGAAGCCGCGCTCGAACCAGTCCGATGCGCCGCCGACCGAAGTCACCACCTGCGCCACCCATCCGCCGGTGCAAGATTCCGCCGTCACCAGGCTGGCGCGCGCCGACTTGAGCCGCTGCCCGAGGCTGCTCGCCAGATCGTCCATCAAGCGAGCAATCGCTTGATCAGCGCGAGGCTCAACAGCGCATACCCGGCGGCGGCGAGGTCGTCGAGCATGACGCCGAAACCGCCATGGTAGCGGCGCTCGAGCCAGCGGATCGGCGGCGGCTTGGCGATATCGAACAGACGAAACAGCGCGAACCCCGCCGCCTGCCACGCGAGATCCCGCGGCACGATGGCGAGCACCAGAAGGAAGGCGACCACCTCGTCCCACACCATCGAGCCGTGATCGGGAACCCCGAGGCGGCGCCCGGTCAGCTCGCAGGCCCAGACGCCGAGCGCGAACAGCGCGGCAACCAGCGCGACCAGCGCCGCCGGCGGCAATAGGCCGGCGAGCAGCCAGCCGAGCGGCCATGCGAGGAGCGTTGCGGCCGTGCCCGGCGCGACCGGAGCGAGCCCGGCACCGAAGCCGAAGGCGATGACGTGCGCCGGGTGCGAGTACGCGAACGCTGCGTTCGGCCGCAATACCATCATGGCCGGGGCGCCGCGAAGTGGTCGAAGCCGCCGCGATAGGTCATCGGGCTTCCGTCCCGGTCGAGCACCACCAGCCTCGCCTCGCCGCGCTGGACGGTCCCGATGCGCGACAGCGCGACCCCGATCTCGCGCCCCAGGGCTTCTAGCTCGCTCGCACGCGCGCCGGGCGCGGTGAACAGCAGCTCGTAGTCATCGCCTCCGGAAAGCACGCAGTTTCTTTCCAGCTCTTCTTCATTTAGATCGCGCAGGTACTGCGGCCGCGGGATGCGGTCGTACTGGACCAGCGCGCCGACCTGCGAGCGCTCCAGGATGTGCGCGAGATCGCCGGTGAGGCCGTCGGAAACATCGATCGCCGCGTGCGCGATCCCGCGCAAGCGCTCGCCAAGCTCGACGCGCGGCTCCGGCTGCTGCAATCGCGCCGCTGCGCGCGCGATGTCCGGGCGCGCGAGGCCAAGCGCGGCGCCACCCAGCTCGCCCGATACCCAGATGTCATCGCCGGGCCGCGCGCCCGCGCGGTACAGGGCGACCCCCGCCGGCACCTCGCCCAGCGCGGTAATGGTGATGGTGCGCAGCGGCGCGCACGTCGTATCGCCGCCGACGATCTCGACACCATGGCGCTCGGCGAGAGCGAACATGCCGGCTGAGAACCCCTGTAGCCAGGTTTCGTCCGCCGCAGGCAGTGCCAGGGCGAGCAGCGCCCAGCGCGGCGCTGCGCCGATCGCGGCAAGGTCGGAGAGGTTGACCGCGAGCGCCTTGTGGCCGAGTGCGCGCGGGTCGGCTCCCGCAAGGAAATGCCGGCCTTCGACCAGCATGTCGGTGGTGATCGCCAGATCGAGCCCGGCATTCGGCCGCAACAGCGCGCAATCGTCGCCCACGCCGAGCAATGCCCGCTTCGGCGCCCGGGTGAAATACCGCCGGATGATTTCGAACTCGTTCAGGCGATGTTGCGCGCCCGCGCCACCTCTTCGGGGCGCAGCGCGGCGGCGATTTTCTCAAGCACGCCGTTGACGAAGCGGTAGCCGTCGGTCGCGCCGAAGCTCTTGCCCAGCTCGACGGCCTCGTTAAGCACCACCTTGAAGGGTGTTTTCGGGTGCGCGCTCAGCTCGAGCGCGCCGATGTACAGGATGGCGCGCTCGACCGGCGAGAGCCTGGCGAACTTGCGGTCCAGATGCGGGCTGATGAGAGTCTCCAGCTCGGCGGCGCGGTCGCGCACGCCCCGCACGATTGCCTCTGCAAAGGAAGCATCTCCCTGGTCGAAGCCCTCCAAGCCGCGCGCCTGCTCGACCGGGTCGCTGCCGGAGAGCTGCCACGCGTAAAGCGCCTGCAGCGCGATCTCCCTCGCCTGGCGCCTAGCGTGTCTCATGCAGCCTTGCGCGGAGCTTTGCCATCTCGACGGCCACCCGCACCGCCTCGGCACCCTTGTCGAGGCGCGCCTTCGCCTGCGCTTCGTCGTCGGTTGTCAGGATGCCATTGCCGATCGGCAGGCCGGACTCCAGGGCCACGTCCATCAGGCCACGCGCCGACTCGTTCGCTACCACTTCGAAATGGTAGGTGTCGCCGCGTATAACGGCGCCCACCGCCGCCAGGGCGTCGAAGCGGCCGCTCTGCGCCATCCATTGCAGGGCGAGCGGGATCTCGAGCGCGCCGGGAACCGTGACGACGGCCGAGTCGACGCCGAGCTTCTGCGCTTCGGCCCGCGCCCGCTGCAGGAGCTGCTGCGAGATCTCCTCGTTGAACAGGCTGGCGACGATGCCCAGGCGCAGCGCCATGGTCAGCGCCGCGGCAGCTCGGCGTAGCCGGTGACCTCGAGCCCGAACCCGGCCATGCTCGGCATCTTGCGCGGCGCGGCCATCAGCCGCATGCGGCCCACGCCCAGGTCGCGCAGGATCTGCGCGCCGATGCCGTACAACCGCAGATCCATGCCGCGGCCGGCACGCGCCGGCCGGCTTTCCGCGAGCCGCGCTTCCAGCGCCGCGGCGTTCTGCGTGCAGTTGAGCAGCACCAGGACGCCCTGCCCGGCCTGCCTGATGGCCTGCAGCGCTTCGGCCACGCCCCATGAATGCGTTCCGGGGCCCGCGTCCAGCAGGTCGATCACCGAGAGCGGCTCATGCACCCTGACCAGGGTCTCCTTTTTCGCCTCCAGATTCCCCAGCACCAGGGCGAGATGAATCGAGCCGAGCGCAAGATCGCGGTAGGACACGAGGCGAAAATCCCCCCACGCAGTGCGCATGTCGCGTTCGAAGGAGCGCTGCACCAGCGACTCGTTGCGGCTGCGGTACTCGATCAGATCGGCAATGGTGCCGATCCTGAGCTGGTGTGCCGCGGCGAACTCGACCAGATCGGGCAGGCGCGCCATGCTGCCGTCGTCGCGCATGATCTCGCAAAGCACCGCCGCCGGCATCAGCCCGGCGAGGCGCGCGAGGTCGCAGCAGGCCTCGGTGTGGCCGGCGCGCACCAGCACGCCGCCGGCCTGCGCTATCAGCGGGAAGACGTGCCCCGGCTGGACGATGTCTTCCGGCCTGGCCTCGCGCGAGGCGGCGACCTTTACCGTGAGCGCGCGGTCTTGCGCCGAGATGCCGGTGGCGATGCCCTCCGCGGCCTCGATCGACACGGTGAAATTGGTGCCGTGGCGCGAGCGGTTCTGCTCGACCATCGGGCGCAGCCCGAGGCGTTGCGCGTGCTCCTCGGTGATCGGCATGCACACCAGGCCGCGGCCGTGCGTGGCGAGGAAGTTGATCTTCTCGGCGGTGACGAATTCCGCCGCGAACACGAGATCGCCCTCGTTCTCGCGGTCCTCGTCGTCGACCAGGACCACGATCTTGCCGCCGCGGATGTCCGCGACGATGTCGGCGATGGGGCTGATGGCAGCGGCTTCCCTGCGCATGGCCCCGATTTTAAGCTTGTTTTACTCCTGCGGTTCGGCTTCCGCAGCGCCTGTCTTCTCGCGGATGCGCGCCGACTTGCCGGAGCGCGCGCGCAGGTAGTAGAGCTTGGCGCGCCGCACGTCGCCCTTGCGCTTCACCTCGATCGAAGCGATGAGCGGCGAGTAGGTCTGGAAGGTGCGCTCGACGCCCTCGCCCGAGGAGACCTTGCGCACGATGAAAGAGGAATTGAGCCCGCGGTTGCGCTTGGCGATCACCATGCCTTCGAAGGCCTGCACGCGCTTGCGCTCGCCTTCGACCACGTTGACGTTGACCACCACGGTGTCGCCGGGGGAAAAGTCCGGAACGTTGCGGGCCAGCCGCTTGATTTCTTCCTGCTCGAGTGTGCGGATCAGATCCATTGTTCAGCTCCTGTTTTCATGCTGGAACTCGGCAAGCAGCCTCGTTTCCTCTTCGCTCAGCGTGCGCGCCTGCAAGAGCTCCGGCCGCCTGAGCCAGGTGCGCCCCAGCGCCTGCTTCAGCCGCCAGCGGCGGATGTTCTCGTGGTGCCCGGAGAGCAGCACCTCCGGCACCCGCGCCCCGGCATACGACTCCGGGCGAGTGTACTGCGGGCAGTCGAGCAGCCCATCGGCGAACGACTCCTCCATCGCCGAGGCCGCGTCGCCCAGCGCTCCCGGCAACTGCCGCACGACTGCGTCGATGAGCGCCATCGCGGCAAGCTCGCCGCCCGAGAGCACGAAGTCGCCGATCGACAGCTCCTCGTCCACCCGGCGCTCGAGCAGCCGCTCATCGACGCCTTCGTAGCGGCCGCACAGCAGCGTCGTCGTGCGGCTCTCCACCAGCTCGAGCACCTTGCGGTGATCGAGCCTCCTGCCCTGCGGCGAGAGGTACACCGTCCTGCCGCCGCCGGCGCGCTTGACCGCGTCCAGCACCCGCTCCAGCGGCTCGGCCAGCATCACCATGCCCGGCCCGCCGCCGTACGGACGGTCGTCCACCGTCCGGTGATTGTCGCTAGTGAAGTCGCGCGGGTTCCATGTGGTGAGCGACCACAGGCCCGACTCGAGCGCGCGGCTGGTGATGCCGCTGTGCGTGAGCGCCGAGAACATCTCCGGAAACAGCGTCACGACGTCGAAGCGGATCACCAATCCGCTTCCCATTCCACGTCGATCTGCCTGTTCTGCAGATCGACTTTCTTCACCACCGAGCTCACCCAGGGCAGCAGGCGCGTCTTGTCGCCGGCCACCTCCATCACGTCCTGCGCGCCGTTCGAGAACAGCTGCTTCACGACCCCGAGCGCCTCGCCCCGCGAGTTCACCACCTCGAGGCCGACCAGGTCAGCGAGGTAGTAATGCCCTTCTGCAGGCTCCGGCAACGCCTCGCGCCGCACCGAAACCGTCGATCCCTTGAGCGCCAGCGCCTGCTCGCGGCTTTCGATTCCCTCGAGCTGCGCCAGCACCGTGACGCCATGCACCTTTGCCTGTCCGACGCGGTAAGGCTGCGCGCCGATCCACCACTCCTTCACCGCGGCGAGGCCTTCCAGCGCCCCGCCCTCCGGCTTCACCTTCACCCATCCGCGCACGCCGTACGACCCGGCGACGCGGCCCATGGCTAGCAGGCTCTCAGGCGGCCTTCTTTGCAAACTGCTTGACCAGCCGCGCCGCCGTGTCGGAGAGCTGCGCGCCCTTGCCGGTCCAGTGCTTCACGCGCTCCATGTTGACGCGCAACGCCTCGCGCCCCTGCGGCGCCTTCGGGTCGTAGAAGCCAAGGCGCTCGAGAAATTTTCCGGACGCCGCGCGCCGCGAGTCCGCCACCACCAAGTGGTAGAACGGGCGCTTGTTGGCGCCGCCGCGCTGCAGTCGAATCACCACCATTTGGGAATACCCCGCAAACCGCGAAAAGGCGCGGATTATACGGGAAAAATCAGTCTGTTGGGAATACCGTCGGGCCTCACGTTCTCTCGCACACGGCGCTCCACACGCCGTCGGCGAACTCGATCTCCTGCACCAGCGACGCGCCCATGTTCAGCAGGTCGCGCACTTTGATCTCGACCGATTCCTTGGTGGGGCCGCTCACGATGCTCTTCAGGCCGAACTTCTCCACGGTGGCCTGCACCGCGGCTTTCGGATTGTCGACCGTCGCGATCCATGTGGCTCCGACCAGCGCCGCCGGCGAGATCACCTTGCAGCCCTGCTCGGTGAGGTGCGCGAGCGCTTCCTTGACGCGCTCCAGGGTGCTGCCCGAGACGATGTAGTGGGTCCCCGCGTCGGACACCTGGGCCGGAAGTGCCTGTGCCACGGGCGCCTTCGGGCGGCGCTTGGCTTTCATGCGCGCCTGCGCCTCGGCAACGCGCCGGCCCACGCGCACGGCCTGGCTCACCGAGTACACCTCGTGCGCGCGGTTGTGCTTGTCGGTACGCGCGCCCTCCTGCTTGAACATGCTCGCGTACTCGCCCGAGAGCAGCAGCACCACCTCGTAGAACGAGCGCGATACCAGCAGCTCTCCCTGCTGGGCGAAGGTCATGACGCGTTGCGCGACGTTGATGCCGTCGCCGATGACGTTGTTCTGGCCGTTGATGTCCTTCGAGAGGTAAACCGGACCGAGGTTGATGCCCATGCGCACCGGCAGCTCGCCGACGTTGTCGAAGATAGCCAGCGCGGCGAACAGAGCGCTCTCGGGATCGCCAAGGAAGGCGATGGCCGCGCCGTCACCGGTGTCGATGAGCACGCGGTCGCGGGCCTCGACGTTCTCCAGCGACGCGGCGAGGATCGAATTGAAGTTCTGCTTCAGCACGATCTGCTGCGCCACGCCCTTCTGCGAATAGCCGGCGAGGTCCAGGAACAGGATGCTGCAGACCAGCGTCCTGCTCTCGGAGCTGCTGCTGCCGTGCTCGGCGAGGCTCATCGCATTCCCGGCAGCATGCCCTTCATGTTGCGCATCATGCGCGCCATGTTGCCGCCTTTCATCATCTTCATCATCTTCTGCATCTGCTCGAACTGCGAGAGCAGCTGATTCACGGCCTGGACCGCAACGCCGGCGCCGGCGGCGATGCGCCGCTTGCGCGAGGCCTTGAGGATGGCGGGATTGGCGCGCTCCTGCGGCGTCATGGCGTTGATGATGCCTTCGATGCGCCGCATCTGCCGGTCGTCCTGCAGCTTCGCCGGATCGATCTGGCCGGCGAGCTGCGCCGGCAGCTTGTCGAGCAGCGAGGCGACGCCGCCCATCTTCTTCATCTGCGCGATCTGCTGCTTGAAGTCCTCGAGGTCGAAGCCCTTGCCCTTCTTCACCTTGTCGGCGACGCGCTTGGCCTCGTCCAGGTCGATCTTGGCGTGCGCCTCCTCCACCAGCGACAGGATGTCCCCCATGCCGAGGATGCGCGCCGCCATGCGATCGGGATGGAAGGGCTCGATGCCCGAGAGCTTCTCGCCCACGCCGGCGAACTTGACCGGCTTGCCGGTGACGTGGCGTACGGAGAGGGCCGCGCCACCGCGGGCGTCGCCATCCAGCTTGGTTAGGATCACCCCGGTAAGAGGCAGCCGCTCGGCGAAGGCGCGAGCCACGTTCACCGCGTCCTGGCCCTGCATCGAGTCGACGACGAACAGGGTCTCCACCGGCTCGAGCACCGCATGCAGCTCGGCGATCTCGCGCATCATGTCCTCGTCGATGGCGAGGCGCCCGGCGGTGTCGACGATGAGCACGTCGTAGTAACGGCTGCGCGCATGCTCCAGCGCGCGGCGTGCGATGTCGACCGGTTTTTCACCTACTTTGGAATCAACAAAATCCGCGCCGACCTGAGCGGTCACGGTCCTGAGCTGCTCGATGGCGGCGGGCCGATAGACGTCGGCAGAGACCAGGGCCACCTTCTTCTTCTCGGCGACGAGGAGCCTCGCGAGCTTGCCGCTGGTCGTCGTCTTGCCAGAGCCCTGCAAGCCCGCCATCAGGATTACGGCCGGCGGCTGCGTCGCGAGATCGAGCCCGACGTTGGCTTCTCCCATGAGCGCCGCGAGCTCGCGGTACACCACGCCGACCAGCGCCTGACCGGGCGTCAGGCTGCCGATCACTTCCTCGCCGAGCGCCTTTGCGCGCACCGAATCGATGAAGTGCTTCACCACCGGCAGCGCGACGTCGGCCTCGAGCAGCGCGACGCGCACTTCGCGCAGCGCATCCTGGACGTTGGCTTCGGTCAGGCGCGCCTCGCCGCGAATGTGCTTTACGATCTTGGCGAGCCGCGTGGTGAGGTTGTCGAGCATGGAGTGATAAACTGAAGAGGTGCCCGACATTGTAATTCACGTAATCGCGTCCGCCGCGTACGTGGGACTCGCCTGGCACTTCTGGAACACGCGCTGGCGCCGGCCGGCGCCCCGCGACTTGAGGACCTGGGAGCGCTCGGCGATCCTGGTTCCGCTCGCGATTCACGGCTGGCTTCTGCATTCGCACCTCCTGCAGGGGCAGGAGCTGCGCTTCGGCTTCGCCCAGGCCCTGTCCGCGATGCTGTGGCTGGCCGTGCTGGTTTGCTGGCTCGAGGGATTTTTCTACCGCATCGAGGTGCTCTACCCGAAGGCGCTCGTGCTGGCGGCGGCCTGCGCGCCGCTGCCCGCCTTCTTTGCCGGCAGGCCCAGCCCCGACCCGGTATCGCTCGAGTTCAGGCTGCACCTCATCTTCGGCATGCTGGCCTACAGCCTGTTCCTGGTCGCTACCCTGCACGCGCTGCTCATTTCGATGATCGAGCGCAGGCTGCACGGCGCGCAGGGAACACACCGCGTCGAGGACAATGCGTTGCTGTCGGGCCCGCTGGGCGGCGTGCCGCCGCTGCTGACGCTCGAGACGCTCGTGTTCAGACTCACGGGCGCCGCCTTCCTCGTCCTGACGCTCACCTTCGTCCTCGGCATCGCGTACGCAGAGTCTTTTTTCGGGCGCGCGATGCGCTTCGACCATAAGACCGTGTTCGTGATCCTTTCGTGGCTGGTGTTCGGCCTGCTGCTTGCCGGCCGCTGGCTGTACGGCTGGCGCGGCCGCACCGCGCTGCGCTGGACGCTCACCGGCTTTGTCATGCTGCTGCTTGCCTATCCGGGCAGCCGGTTCGTGATCGAAGTTGTGTTGCGCCGCAGCTGATGGAAGGCTTCCCGTTCGGCTGGATGGTCGGCGCGCTGCTGCTGCTCCTGCTGGTGTCGGGATTCTTCTCGATCGCCGAGACCAGCATGATGGCGATCAACCGCTACCGCCTCAAGCACATGGCCGCGCAGGGCCACGGCGGCGCGCAGCGCGTCGAGCAGCTGCTCAGGCGCACCGACCGGCTGC
>DASQGB010000425.1:0-1882 GCA_035632815.1 Burkholderiales bacterium
CCGCATCGCGGAAAGCGGAGAACCAGCCATAGACGGTCTGACGCGGCGGGAAGCAGGGCGGCAGCATTCGCCACGCAACACCGCCGCGCAGGATGTAGAAGATCGCGTTGAGGACTTCGCGCATCGGCCAGCGCGGCGGGCGGCCCACCGGCGCGGGCGCAGGCAACAGCGGCTCCAGCGCCGCCCATTCTGCGTCGGTAAGGTCACTGGGAAAGCGCGCGCCTTCGCGCCTATGCTTTGCACGGGTGATCGCGGTCCACATCGGGCAGATTTCCAACTCGGTCTCGACAACCCGTTGGAATCACACCCCGCGCGATCACCCAATCCACATTCCGCTACCGTTCAGAGACAGCCTCTAACAGCCCGTTGACGAAGTCGGGCTGGTTTGATTCTGTCGTCATCGGGTGAGGTTGGCGGGTGTGGGATGGCGCTGGGTCGGCAGCGGGATCGTCAGTCGGAGATGCTGGTGAGCTGGGCGGAGATGCCGCGCTCGCCGGGCCATGTGTTCTACGACCGGCTGCAGGCGGAGCTGATCGCCGCCGGGTTCGACAGCTTCGTCGAGGGGCGATGCGCGCCGCACTACGCCGCGCGCCAGGGCCGTCCGTCACTGCCGCCGGGGCGCTACTTCCGGATGCTGTTGATCGGCTACTTCGAGGGGATCGACAGCGAGCGTGGCCTGGAGTGGCGCTGTGCCGACAGCCTGTCGCTGCGCGAGTTCCTGCGGCTCGGCGAGCGCGAGCCGGTGCCGGACCATTCGTGGCTGAGCCGTACCCGCGCCCGCCTGCCGCTTGAGCTGCACGACGCGGTGTTCACCTGGGTGCTGCAACGTCTCGCCGAGCGCGGCCTGGTCAAGGGCGAGCGGATCGGCGTCGACGCCTCGACGATGGAAGCCAACGCTGCGCTGCGCACGATCGTGCGGCGGGAGACCGGCGAGGGCTACCGGGAGATGCTGACCCGCATGGCCAAGGCGAGCGGCATCGAGACGCCGACCGCCGAGGACCTGATCCGGCTGGACCGCGTCCGCAAGGGGAAAACGTTGTCCAACGCGGAGTGGGAGAGCCCGACCGATCCCGAGGCGCGGATCGCCAAGCTGAAGGACGGCCGCACGCACCTGGCCTACAAGCCCGAGCACGCGGTAGACCTCGACACCGGTGCGGTGGTCGCCGCCGAGATGCATCCCGCCGACCGCGGCGATACCGCGACGCTGCCGGGCACCTTGGAATGTGCCGCGCAGCACCTCGCGGCGGTCGACGTGGTGCCGAGCGCGGAGGCGCCCGCCGAGATGGTGGCCGACAAGGGCTATCATTCGCGCGAGACGCTGAAGTCGCTCGACGACGGGCCATGGAAGACGCGCATCGCCGAGCCCCGGCGCGACGGCTTCCTGCGCTGGCATGGCGATGACGCCGCCCGCCGCGCGGTCGTCAACAACCGCACCCGGCTGCTGTCCGGTGTCGCCCGCGCGGCGTTCAAGCTGCGTGCGGAGATCGTGGAGCGGGGCTTCGCACTGATCCTCGACCGCGGCGGCATGCGCCGGGCGTGGCTGCGCGGCCGCGAGAACATCCATAAGCGCTACCTGATCCACGTCGCCGGCTACAACCTGGGGCTGATCATGCGCCTGCTGACCGGCGCCGGGACGCCCCGCGAGTTCCCGGCACGGCTTTCCACAGGCATCGCCGCCGTTCTGACGCCGACCGGCGGTCTGATCGTCGTCCTGCTGGTCGCGGCCGACGATCAGACCGCCGCCATCGCCCTCAGCTTCGAGCCAAGCCGCTTCGCCTAAAAGACGGCTTCGTCAACGGGCTGTTAGGACCACACATTCGATGTGCATCCCAAGCCGCATTCCCACTCACAAAATATCTTGGATACGGCTCCATTCCAACAG
>DASQGB010000426.1:0-1759 GCA_035632815.1 Burkholderiales bacterium
CGCGGCATGTGGCCGTTCGTCGCGATCCAGATCATCGGCCTGCTCCTGTGCATCGCGTTCCCGGGCATCGTGCTCTGGCTGCCACGCGTCGCGGGCCTACTCGACTAGCTGCTCGGCGATCTTCTCCGGCGTGATGCGCGACTCGTCCTCGAGCGCCTTCGAGTAGCCGACCGGAATGCGTGGAGCGCCAAGGCGCTTCACCGGGATGTTCAGTTCTTCGGCGACCGTGGCGGCGATCTCGGCGCCGAATCCGGCGGCCTGGACCGACTCATGCACCACGAGCAGCCTGCCAGTTTTTCTTACGGAAGAAAAAACCGCTTCCCGGTCCCACGGCCACAGCGTGCGCAGGTCGATGATTTCGACCGACAGATCCGTTTTTGCCTCCAGCGCCGTATGCACCGTGCGCGACCAGGTGACGAGAGTCACATCTGTTCCGGCTCTTACGACGCGGGCCTTGCCCAGGGAAACATCCTGATGGGCAACTTCGCCTTGTATCCCCCAGAGCTCCTTGTGCTCGGTGTAGATCACCGGGTCGCCGCAGGCGATGGCCGCCGAGAGCAGAGAATAGTTGTCCTGCGGCGTGGCGGGAGCGACCACCACCAGGCCCGGCACGTGCGCAAACCAGGCTTCCAGGCTCTGCGAGTGCTGGGCGGCCGAGCCGCTCCACAAGCCCCCCGGCATGCGCGCGACCAGCGGCACGCGGCCCTGGCCGCCGGACATGTAGCGCGTCTTGGCCGCCTGGTTGACCACCTCATCCATGGCGCACAGCGCGAAATCCACCACGCGCATCTCCACCACCGGCTTCAGGCCGCCGAGCGCCATGCCGACCGCCGCGCCCATGATGGTGGCCTCCGAGATCGGCGTGTCGATCACGCGCGCGGCGCCGAACTCCTGTTGCAGCCCCTTGTATTGCTGGAAGATGCCGCCGCGGCCGACGTCCTCGCCCAGGACGACGACCTGCGGGTCCTCGCGCATCGCGCGGCGCAGCGCTTCGCACGCAGCCTGCGCATAGCTCATCGTGGCCCTCATTACTTCCATCTTCCGGCCCCGGTGTCCTGGACGTCGCGGTAGGCCTCTTCAGGCCGCGGCCACGGCGCCTCGCCCGCCGCCTTGAGCGCAAGCCTCACGTCCTCGTGCGCCTCTTCCACGATTCGCTTTCTTTCCGGCTCGAGCAGCCTCTTGGCCGCGAGGACCAGGGGATCGCTTTCCAGCGCCCGGGAGACCTCTTCGCCGTCGCGGTAGGTCGCCGGATCGACCGATACGTGGCCCTTGAAGCGATAGGTAATGGCGTGCAGGAAATGCGGGCCTTTGCCGCCGCGCACTTCCGCGATCAGGGCTTGCGAAGACGCATCGACGGCGAACACGTCGTTGCCGTCGACTTCCAGACCCGGCACGCCGATCGCGCGGGCGCGCGCAAGCGCGCCTTCGCCGGCGGTCATCGCCTCGGTCGCGGTGGTGGCCGACCAGCAGTTGTCCTCGCACACGAACAGCACCGGCAGCGCGTGCACCTTCGCCCAGTTGAGCGTCTCGAGGAACGGTCCGCGATTCACCGCGCCGTCGCCGAAGAAGCAGGCGACGATGGTGTTCCTGTCCTGGATCTTGAGCGCGTGCGCAGCCCCCACCGCGATCGGCATGCCGGCGGCGACGACGCCGTTCGCGCCGAGCATGCCCACGGAGAAATCGGCGATGTGCATCGAGCCGCCCTTGCCGCGGTTGAAGCCGCTCGCTTTTCCGAACAGCTCGCACATCATGCGCTCCA
>DASQGB010000427.1:0-3255 GCA_035632815.1 Burkholderiales bacterium
CGTTCAAGAACGAGGAGATCGCCACCCAGGCGGTGATCAACGGCCAGGCTGACATCGGCCAGGGCACGCCGTACGCCGCGCTCGAGAACGTGAATATCCCGATCCGCTTCTTCGTGCAGCTCTCGTCGCTGCAGTTCTTCCCGGTCGTCGCGAACGAGCACTACAAGAGCTGGAAAGACCTCGACGGCCAGGAGATCGCGGTGCAGGGCCGCGGCACCGGCACCGAGGCGATCATGGTCCTGATGGCGAAGACCCACGGCATCAAGTACAAGAGCATCAGCTACGTGCCGGGCTCCAACGTGCGTGCGCTCGCCCTCATCAAGGGCACGATCCGCGCGTCGATCCTGGATGCCACGAACAAGAACTTCCTCATGAAGGAGGCGCCGGGCAAGTTCACCATCCTGCCGCTCGGCCAGGTGAAGGCGAGCGACGAGTCGCTGTTCGCGCGCCTCGAGTACCTGCAGAAGAACCAGGCGGCGGTCACCGTGTTCGTCGAGGAACTGGTGCGCGTGAACCGCGAGATCAACAAGAACCCGGCGTCGATCCTGGAGGAGCGCAAGAAGCTCGGCCTGCTCAAGGAGCTGCCGGCGAAGCTGGAGGAGGAGATCGCGCCCTACTTCAAGGAAGGCGCCGCCAGCGGCATCTTCCCCAACGACGGCGGCGGCGAAACCGCGGCGAAGAACGACCTCGAGTTCTACGCACTCTCCGGCGCGATCAAGAAGGAGAACCCGAAGATCGAGGACTTCTGGCACCTGGCGCCGCTCAAGGCCGCACTTTCCAAGCTGAAGTAGCGCTTTGACGGGAATTTCGGGCCAGCGCGCCTGGCAGCTGGCCTCTTTCGTCTTTTTCTTCGGATTGTGGGAGCTCGCCGGCCGCTGGCCGGTGAGCGCCGCTTTTCCGCCGTTCAGCACGACGTTTCTGGCGCTGGTCGAAATGCTCCGCGACGGGAGCCTCGGCAAGGCGTACCTCATCACGGCGCAGCCGCTCGGCATCGGCATCGCGCTGTGCGGCGCCGCCGGCATCGGCTTCGGCATCGGCATGGGCTTGTCGCGCACCGTCGAGTGGCTCAGCCTGCCGATCTTCATCATCCTGCAGGCGGCGCCGATGGCGGCGATCATCCCGCTGCTCACCTACATGTACGGCATCGGCCTCACCTCCAAGGTGCTGGCGGTGATCATGCTCGCCGCGCCGGTGATCGTGATGAACTCCTACAAGGGCATCCGCAACACGCCGCCCTCGCTGCTGCAGATGTGCCGCTCGTTCCAGGGCACGCGGCGCCAGGAAGTGGTGAAGATCGTCCTGCCGCACGCCGCGGCGCTCATCTTCACCGGGCTGCGCCTCGGCCTCGCGATGGGCTTCATCGGCATCGTGATCGCCGAGCTGCTCATCACGCCGACCGGCATCGGCGACCTCATCACCTACAACAGCTCGGTGGCCGACTACCCCAAGATGTTCGCCGCGATCGCTTCGATCGTCGCGGTCGCCGCGATTTCGCTGCACCTCCTCGAGCGCCTGGAGCGCAGGCTCTTCCCCCGTGACTGACGCCATCGTCGAGGTGAAGGGCGTCGGCAAGGTCTACGACAACGGCGTCGAGGCCCTGCGCGACGTCAATCTCGCTTTCCCCGAGGGCCAGCTCTCGACCCTGCTCGGCCCGAGCGGCTGCGGCAAGACCACGCTCCTCAAGATCATCGCCGGGCTGATCCCGCACAACGCCGGCGAGGTCTGGGTGAAAGGGAAGAAGGTCGACGGACCCGGCCCCGAGCGCGCGTTCGTGTTCCAGGATTTCGCGCTGCTGCCCTGGGCCGACGTGCTGCGCAACGTCGCCTTCGGCCTCGAGCTGCGCGGCGTGCCGCGGCCCGAGCGCGAGGAGGTGGCGCGCAAGTACATCGCGGAGGTGGGGCTGAAGGGCTTCGAGCACCGCCCCCCGAACCAGCTCTCGGGCGGCATGCGGCAGAGAGTGGGCCTGGCGCGCGCGCTCACCGTGGACGCGGACATCATCCTGATGGACGAGCCGTTCTCGTCGGTCGACGAGCAGACGCGGCGCAAGTTCCAGGAGGACCTGCTCGATCTCCTGCGCCACCACCAGAAAACGGTGATCTTCGTCACCCACAGCATCGAGGAAGCGGCCTACCTCTCCGACCAGATCGCCCTGCTCTCGCCGCGGCCGGGCACCGTGTCCAAGATCGTGCGCCCGGCGGTCGACCGCAGCCGCAGCCCGGACGAGATCCGACGCGACCGCGGCTACCTCGATACGGTCGACGACATCTGGCACATCCTGAGGCAATACGTATGAGGATGCTGCTGTCGCTGCTTGTCTGGGCCGCCCTCTGGGAAGCGGTGGGTCAGGCCAAGCTCTCGAGCATCGTGCCGCCGTTCAGCTCGGTGGTCGAGGCCGCGATCGAAATCGCGCCCACCGAGAAGTTCCGCAACGCCGCGATCATCACGCTGCGCTCCTTCGCCCTCGGCATGGGGCTCGCGCTCGCGATCGGCATTCCGCTGGGCGTGGCGATGGCGCGCCTCAAGGGCGTCGGCCGCCTCCTCGGGATGTGGGTCAACATCTTTGTCAGCGCGCCGATCTCCGCGCTGGTGCCGATCCTGATGGCGGTGGTCGGCATCGGCGAGACCACGGTCGTGGTGACGGTGTTCCTGTTCGCCGTGTTCGTCATCATCCTCGATACCCAGGTCGGCGTGACGCACGCCGACCGCTCGCTGGTCGAGATGGCGCGCTCCTTCGGCGCGCGCCGCCACCAGCTTTACACCAAGGTGCTGCTCCTCTCGGCGCTGCCCGAGATCCTCGCCGGCGTGCGCCTCGGCGCCATCCGCGGCGTCAAGGGCGTGGTCATCGGCCAGCTGCTGGTGGCGATCATCGGCGTCGGCGAGCTGTTCGAGCTCTACTCCAACCACTTCCTGATGGAGGAGTTCTGGGCGCTGGTGGTGGTCGTGTTCCTGTTCGCCTTTGCGGTGTCCGAGGCGATCGCCGCCCTCGAGCGGCGGGTCGAGTACTACGCGGCCAGCAGATAAGAGCGGTTCAAATCCCGCTCATCGCGCGACGTTCGGCAGGAGGAAAACGAGCAGGAGCGCGAAAAGGAACACCCAGAAGCCCCATTTCAGCCAGCCGGTCTGGCCGAGCGCCTTGGCGTTCTGGATGATCGAGTTCTCGGCATGCGCCTCGGCCTTCGCCATGTGCTCGGCGTTGCGCGCCATGGCAAGCTCGTTCTGCGTCTTGAGCTCGGCAATGAGCCGGTTCTGCTCCTT
>DASQGB010000428.1:0-1999 GCA_035632815.1 Burkholderiales bacterium
TCTTGCATCAGGCGGCGCACCGCGGCTTCGTCGGCCGGCGCGGCCTGCGCCGACGCGAGCAGGAATACGGCAACCAGCAAGCGCTTCATGAGCGACCCTCCTTGGTATTGTCCAAACCGCGCCGCCGCTGTCGATCGCTCACAGCTTGACGCGCCGCAGCCGCAGCGCGTTGGTGACGACCGACACCGAGCTGAGCGCCATCGCCGCGCCGGCGAAGATCGGCGAGAGCAGCAGTCCGGACAACGGATACAGCACCCCCGCGGCGATCGGCACGCCGAGCGCGTTGTAGGCGAAGGCGAAGAACAGGTTCTGCTTCACGTTGCGCATCGTCGCGTGCGAGAGGCGGATCGCCTTGGCGATGCCGCGCAGGTCGCCTTTCACCAGCGTGACGCCCGCGCTCTCGATCGCGACGTCGGTGCCGGTGCCCATCGCGATGCCCACGTCCGCCTGGGCGAGAGCCGGGGCGTCGTTGATGCCGTCCCCGGCCATCGCGACGACGCGGCCGCTCGCCTGGAGCGCCTTGATCCTTTCCAACTTCTGCTCGGGCAGCACTTCACCCATCACTTCGTCCATTACGAGCTGGCGGCCCACTGCCTCCGCGGTCTTGCGCGAATCGCCCGAGAGCATGACCAGCCGCACTCCAAGGGACTGAAGCGCCTTGACGGCCTCGGGCGTCGTTTCCTTGATCGGGTCGGCGACCGCGATCACCGCCGCGACGCGGCCGTCGATCGCGGCGTACATCGCGGTCTTGCCCTGCGAGCGCAAGGCGTCGGCCTTGTCGGCCAGCGCTCGCGGGACGTCGCCGAAGCCGTCCATGAAGCGCCGGCTGCCCACCGCCACGCTGCGTCCGGCGACGCTGCCCTGCACGCCCTGCCCGGTCACCGACTCGAAGCGCTCGACCGGCTGCAGCGCGAGGCCGCGTTCCTCGGCGCCGTTCACAATGGCCTGCGCCAGCGGATGCTCGCTGGCGCGCTCCAGGCTGGCGATGAGCCGCAGCGCCTCGTCCTCGAGAATGCCCGGCGCGACGACGAAGTCCGTCAGTCGTGGCTTGCCTAGCGTGAGCGTCCCGGTCTTGTCCACGACTAGCGTGTCGACCTCGCGCAGCTTCTCGACTGCCTCGGCATTGCGGAACAGGATGCCGTTGAGCGCGCCCTGGCCCATGGCGACGGTGATCGAGATCGGCGTGGCGAGCCCGACCGCGCAGGGGCAGGCGATAATCAGCACTGCTACCGCGTTGACCACCGCGTAGACGATCCTCGGCTCGGGACCCACGAGGCCCCAAACGACGGCGGTCAGCACAGCGATGCCGATCACGGTCTGCACGAAATACGCCGCGACGCGGTCGGCGAGCCGCTGTACCGGTGCGCGGGTGCGCTGCGCCTGGGCGACCATATGCACGATGCGCGCGAGCAGCGTGTCCGAGCCCACCCGTTCCGCGCGGATCACCAACGTGCCCTTTCCGTTGATGGTCGCGCCGGTCACGCGGTCTCCCGGCTTTTTCGCAACCGGCACCGGCTCCCCTGTGACCATCGATTCATCCACGTGCGAAGAGCCCTCAATGCAGGTGCCGTCCACCGGGATCTTTTCGCCGGGCCGCACGCGCAGGCGGTCCCCGACCTGCACCTGGCTGAGGGGCACTTCCGCTTCGCGCCCGTCGGCCTCGACGCGCAACGCCGTGTTCGGCGCAAGCTGGAGCAGCTGCCGGATCGCCTGGCTGGTCTGTCCGAGCGCGCGCAATTGCATCACCTCGCCCAGTAGCACGAGAGTCACGATCACCGCTGCGGCTTCGAAATAGGCTGCCACCTCCTCGCCGCCATGCATGCGGAACTCGGCCGGGAAGACACCGGGGAAGAACACCGCGACGACGCTGAAGAGATACGCGAGCGCAACACCCAGCCCGATGAGCGTGTACATGTTCGGGCTGCGGTTGCGCAGCGACAGGGCGAACTTGCGGAAGAACGGCCAGCCGCCCCACAGCACGACAGGGGTTGCGAGGAGA
>DASQGB010000429.1:0-11522 GCA_035632815.1 Burkholderiales bacterium
TGGTCCAGGTGAAGCAGAACCGCGTGATGCGCGTGCTGCCGCTCGAGAACGACGCAATCAACGAATGCTGGCTCTCGGACAAGGACCGCTTCTCCTACGAAGGCCTGAATTCGCCCGACCGCCTGACCGCGCCGATGGTCAAGCGCGAGGGCAAGTGGCAGGAGGTCGACTGGGAAACGGCTTTTGACTTTGTTTCCGATGCATTAAAAAATCAGGAAATTGGAGTTCTGGCCTCTCCCCATTCGACGCTCGAGGAGCTGTACCTCGCTGGCAAGCTCGGCGCCGCCGACTTTCGCCTGCGTCACGCCGACTTCTCGGCCGACGACGGCCGCGAGGGCATTCCCTGGCTCGGCATGGCGATCCCCGAGCTGCAGAGCCTCGACCGCGTGCTGGTGATCGGCTCGTTCCTGCGCAAGGAAGCGCCGCTCCTCGCTCATCGCCTGCGCCAGGCCGCCAAGCGCGGCGCGCAGATCCACATGCTGCACTCGGTCGACGACGACTGGCTGATGCCGATCGCCAGCAAGAAAATTGTTGCTCCTTCGGCACTGGTCGCGTCGATTTCCTCTTTCAAGGACGTTCTTGCCGAAGGGAAAAATGCGGCCGTCCTGATCGGCAACTTCGCCCAGCAGCACCCGCGGGCGGCTGCCATCCATGCCGCCGCGCAGGCCCTGGGCGTCAAGGTTGGATTCCTCGGTGAGGCCGCCAACTCGGTCGGCGGCTACGTTGCGGGTTTACCAACTTCCTCCTTGGACACGATTCTGCAAAGGAAAAGCTTCGTGCTGCTCAACGTCGAGCCCGAGCTCGACTGCGCCGACCCGCAGGCGGCGATGGCGGCGCTGCGCGCGGCGCAGTTCGTCGTGCAGCTCTCGGCCTGGCGCACCGGCCTCGACTACGCCCATGTCCTGCTGCCGACGGCGCCGTTCAGCGAGACCGCCGGCACCTTCATCAGCATCGAAGGCCGCCTGCAGAGCTTCCATGCGAGCGTGAACCCGCTCGGCGAATCGCGCCCGGCATGGAAGGTGCTGCGCGTCCTCGGCAGCCTCCTCGGCATGCCCGGCATGGAGTTCGACAGCATCGACCAGGTTCGCGCAGCCTGCCTCGACGGCCGCGATGTTTCGAAGTTGCTGTCGAACGGCATCAAAGCGGCAACCACGAAGACCGAAAAGGGGAACGGCATCCAACGCATCGCCGACGTGCCGGTCTACTTTGCCGACCCGCTGGTGCGCCGCTCGCCGCCGCTGCAGAAGACCCGCGACGCGAGGCCGCCGAAGGCGTGGATGAATTCAACGCTCATGGGGCGGCTGGGAATTTCCGCCGGTCAGCCGATTCTGGTCAATGCAAAAGTTAAACTGATCACCGCGCTCGACGACAAGCTGCCCGACGAGTGCGTGCGCATCGCGGCGGCGCATGCGTCGACCGCGGCGCTCGGCCCGATGTTCGGCACGCTCTCGCTGGAGAAGGTTTCTGCCGAGAGGGCGGCCTGATGGAATGGTTTGCCACGCAATCGCATGCCTGGCTCGGCCCGTACTGGGGGGCGGCGTTCTACGAGACGTCGGTCAACCTCGCCTATATCGGCGCCATCCTGGTGCCGCTGATGCTGGCGGTGGCGTACCTCACGCTGTGGGAGCGCAAGCTGATCGGCTGGATCCAGATCCGCATCGGACCCAACCGCGTCGGCCCGGCCGGGCTGCTGCAGCCGATCGCCGACGGCATCAAGCTGCTGATGAAGGAGATCATCGTCCCGGCGAATGCCAACAAGGCGCTGTTCCTCCTCGCGCCGGTGCTGATGATCATGCCGGCGATCGCCGCCTGGGCGGTGATCCCCTTCGGGCCGGGCATGGTGCTCGCCGACATCGACGCGGGCCTCCTCTACATCATGGCGCTGTCCTCGATGGGGGTGTACGGGGTGATCGTCGCCGGCTGGGCGTCGAACTCGAAGTACGCATTTCTGGGCGCGATGCGCTCGGCGGCGCAGATGGTGTCCTATGAGCTGGCGATGGGCTTCGCGCTGGTGGTGGTGCTGATGGTCTCGCAGAGCCTCAACCTGTCGGCCATCGTCGAGGCGCAGGGCCGCGGCTGGTTCGCCGCTCGCGGCTTCGCCTTCCTGTCCTGGAACTGGCTGCCGCTCGCGCCGATGCTGGTGGTGTACTTCGTCTCCGGCATAGCCGAGGCCAACCGCGCGCCGTTCGACGTCGTCGAGGGCGAGTCGGAGATCGTCGCCGGCCACATGGTGGAGTACTCGGGCATGACTTTCGCCCTCTTCTTCCTCGCCGAATACATGAACATGATCCTGATAGCCGCGCTCACGGCGATCATGTTCTTCGGCGGCTGGCTGCCGCCCATTGACGCGCCGCTGCTCAACGCGCTACCTCCTGTCCTTTGGTTTACATTAAAAATATTTTTCATTGTGTCGCTGTTCCTGTGGATCCGCGCCACCTTCCCGCGCTACCGCTACGACCAGATCATGCGCCTGGGCTGGAAGGTGTTCATTCCGCTCACCATCGTGTGGATCGCGGTGATCGGCATCTGGATGCACACGCCCTGGAGCCTGTGGCAATGACCCGCGTGCTCGATTTTTTCAGGTCCTTTCTCCTGATCGAGCTGCTGCGGGGCATGATGCTCACGGGGCGGCACCTCTTCGCGCGCAAGATCACGGTGCAGTTCCCGGAGGAGAAGACGCCCATCAGCCCGCGCTTCCGCGGCCTGCACGCCCTGCGCCGCTACCCGAACGGCGAGGAGCGCTGCATCGCCTGCAAGCTGTGCGAGGCGGTGTGTCCGGCGCTGGCCATCCACATCGAGTCCGAAGAGCGCGAGGACGGGACGCGGCGCACCACGCGCTACGACATCGATCTCGTCAAATGCATTTTCTGCGGCTTCTGCGAGGAAGCCTGCCCGGTGGACGCGGTGGTCGAGACGCGGCTGCTCGAGTACCACGGGGAGAAGAGGGGGGACCTCTACTACACCAAGCCGATGCTCCTCGCGATCGGCGACCGCTACGAGGAGCAGATTGCCCGGGACCGGGAGATCGACGCCCGCTACCGGTAACGCACAACAAGAATGTTCGAGTCCGCGGTCTTCTACGCCTTTTCGGCGGTGCTGCTGCTGTCCGGTCTGCGCGTCATCACGGCGCGCAACCCGGTGCACGGGGCGCTGTTCCTGGTGCTCGCCTTCTTCACCGCTGCGGCGCTGTGGCTGCTCTTGCAGGCGGAGTTCCTCGCCCTCGCGCTGGTGGTGGTCTACGTCGGGGCGGTGATGGTGCTGTTTCTCTTCGTGGTGATGATGCTCGACATCAACCTCGAGCGGGTGCGCGAGGGCTTCTGGCGCAACCTGCCGCTCGCGCTTCTGGTCGGCGGAGTCATGGTGGTGGAGATGGTCCTGATCCTGGGCAGAAGGGTCTGGGGGGTGGCCGACGCGAGGCAGCTTCCGGCCGCTTACAGCAACACCCGGCAGCTCGGCCGCGTCCTCTACACCGACTACGCCTACGCCTTCGAGATCGCCGCCGTGGTGCTGCTGGTGGCGATCATCGCCGCCATCGCGCTCACCCTGCGGCGGCGCAAGGACTCGCGCGGCCAGAACCCCTCGGAGCAGGTGAGGGCGCGCCGCGAAGAGCGGGTCAGGCTGGTGTCGATGCCGGCGGAGAAAGAATGACGCCGCTCGGGCTGTCGCACTACCTGGTGCTCGCCGCGATCCTGTTCGCGATCAGCGTAGTCGGCATCTTCCTCAACCGCCGCAACCTGATCGTGCTGCTGATGGCGATCGAGCTGATGCTGCTCGCGGTGAACCTTAACTTCATCGCTTTCTCCCACTACCTGGGCGATCTCGCCGGCCAGGTGTTCGTGTTCTTCATCCTGACGGTTGCGGCGGCAGAGTCCGCGATCGGCCTGGCCATTCTGGTGGTCCTATTTCGCAACCTGAATACGATCGATGTCGAAGATCTGGATTCCCTAAAAGGATGAGCGATCTCTACCTGGTAATTCCATTTGCGCCGCTGCTCGGCGCGATCGTCGCCGGTCTTTTCGGGCGCCGGATCGGGCGGCGCGGCGCGCACTCGGTGACCATTTTCGCGGTGCTGCTGTCCTTCCTCGCCTCCTGCGTGGTCTTCTTGGACGTCCTCGACGGCAACAGCTTCAACGGCACCGTCTACACCTGGCTCTCGAGCGGCGGGACGCGGTTCGAGATCGGCTTCCTCATCGACCGCCTGTCGGCGCTGATGATGGTGGTGGTGACCTTCGTGTCGCTGATGGTGCACGTCTACACCATCGGCTACATGGCCGGGGATCCGGGCTACCAGCGCTTCTTCGCCTACATTTCGCTGTTCACCTTCTCGATGCTGATGCTGGTGATGGCGAACAACTTCCTGCAGCTGTTCTTCGGCTGGGAGGCGGTCGGGCTGGTGTCGTACCTGCTGATCGGCTTCTGGTACACGCGCGAGAGCGCGGTCTACGCCAGCCTCAAGGCCTTCCTCGTCAACCGGGTGGGCGATTTCGGCTTCCTGCTCGGCATCGGCCTCATCCTCGCCTACTTCGGCAGCCTGGACTACAACGTCGTGTTCGGCGCAGCCACGTCGCTCGATTCCCGCACCGTCGAGGTCATCCCGGGCTCGCCCTGGCAGCTGATCACGCTCATCTGCATTCTCCTTTTCATCGGCGCGATGGGCAAGAGCGCGCAGTTCCCGCTGCACGTCTGGCTGCCCGACTCGATGGAGGGGCCCACCCCGATCTCGGCGCTGATCCACGCCGCGACCATGGTGACCGCGGGGATCTTCATGGTGGCGCGCATGTCGCCGCTGTACGAGCTCTCCGAGACCGCGCTGTCGGTGGTGCTGGTGATCGGCTCGATCACGGCGCTGTCCATGGCGCTCGTCGCGCTCACGCAATACGACATCAAGCGCGTGATCGCGTACTCGACGCTGTCGCAGCTCGGCTACATGACCGCGGCGCTCGGCGCCTCGGCCTACTCGGCGGGCATGTTCCACCTGATGACCCACGCCTTCTTCAAGGCGGTGCTGTTCCTCGCCGCCGGCTCGGTGATCATCGCCCTGCACCACGAGCAGGACATGCGCCGCATGGGCGGTCTGCGCAGGCATATGCCGATCACCTACTGGACGCTCCTCATCGGCGCGATCTCCTCGGCCGGCATCCCGGGCTTTGCCGGATTCTTCTCCAAGGACGCGATCATCGAGGCGGTGCGCCATTCGGTTACGCCGGGGGCGACGTTCGCCTATCTGTGCGTGCTGAGCACGGTGTTCGTCACCGCCACCTACACCTTCCGCATGGTGTTCATGGCCTTCCACGGCCCGCAGCGCTTCGACCCCGCGCATCCGCCGCACGAGTCGCCGCCGGTGGTGACGCTGCCCCTGGTCCTGCTCGCGATTCCGTCGGTGGCGGCGGGTTGGTGGGTCGGGTCGGTGGTGTACGGCGACTACTTCGGCGAGGCGCTGCCGCCGACGCCGGGCGATTACCACGGCCTCGCGCCCTTCATGCTGCACGGCCTGGTGTCGGCTCCGTTCTGGCTGGCGGTTGCCGGCATCGCCACGGCCTGGCATCTGTATCTCAGGCGTCCAGAGCTTCCGAAGAGAATCGCAATGAAGCTGGGACCCCTCTATGCGCTCGTCGAGCGCAAGTACGGCTTCGACGAGCTCTATGCCTGGGCGTTCGCCGGCGGCGCGCGCAGCCTCGGCAGGGCCTTCTGGCGCGCCGGCGACCAGATGATCATCGACGGGCTGATGGTCAACGGCTCGGCGCGCGTGATGGGGTGGTTTTCAGGAATCATGGCATTACTGCAGTCGGGAATGATCTACCGGTACGCCTCGATGATGCTGATCGGTGTCGTGCTGCTGGCTTTCTGGTTCCTGAAGAATTAGATGTATTTGTCTCTGGCTATCTGGATTCCGATCGTCGCCGGCCTGCTGGTACTGGCGGCGGGCGAGCGCCCCGCGGCGCGCTGGACCGCGCTCGCCGGCGCGCTCGCCGGCTTCCTGGTGACCATTCCGCTCTACAGCGGCTTCGAACTGCACAGCGCCGCATTCCAGTTCGAGGAGAAAACGCCCTGGATCGAAAGCTTCAATATCAACTACCACCTCGGCGTCGACGGCATCTCGGTGCTGTTCGTGCTGCTGAACAGCTTCATCACGGTGCTGGTCGTGATCGCCGGCTGGACCGTGGTTGAAACGAAGCTGTCGCAGTACTACGCCGCCTTCCTGGTGATGTCCGGGCTGCTGAACGGCGTGTTCTCCGCGCTCGACGCGGTGCTGTTCTACGTGTTCTTCGAGGCGACGCTGATCCCGATGTTCATCATCATCGGCGTCTGGGGCGGTCCCAACCGCGTCTACGCGGCGGTCAAGTTCTTCCTCTACACGCTGTTCGGCTCGCTGCTGATGCTGATCGCGATGCTGTACCTCTACAACAAGTCGGGCGGCAGCTTCGCCATCGCCGACTGGCACAAGCTGCCCCTCGGGCTCCCGGTGCAGGTGCTGCTGTTCTTCGGCTTTCTCTTCGCCTTCGCGGTCAAGGTGCCGATGTGGCCGGTCCACACCTGGCTGCCCGACGCGCATACCGAGGCGCCGACCGGAGGCTCGGTGGTGCTGGCCGCCATCCTCCTCAAGCTCGGCGCCTACGGCTTCGTGCGCTTCACGCTGCCGATCCTGCCCGACGCCTCGCGCCACCTCGCCTGGCTGATGATCGCGCTGTCGCTCGTCGCCATCGCCTACATCGGGCTGGTGACCCTGGTGCAGACCGACATGAAGAAGCTGATCGCCTACTCGTCGATCTCGCACATGGGCTTCGTGACGCTGGGCTTCTTCGTGTTCAACGCCTACGGCGTCGAGGGCGGGCTGGTGCAGATGATCTCGCACGGCTTCGTCTCGGCGGCGCTGTTCCTGTGCATCGGCGTGATGTACGACCGCATGCACACGCGCCTGATCGGCGATTACGGCGGGGTCGTGAACAGCATGCCGAAGTTCGCCTCCTTCATGATGCTGTTCGCCATGGCCAACTCCGGCCTGCCGGGGACCAGCGGTTTCGTCGGCGAGTTCATGGTGATCATGGGGGCGATGAAGTCGAGCTTCTGGCTGGCCTTCGTCGCCGCCTCGACCCTCGTCCTCGGCGCCGCCTACACGCTGTGGATGTACAAGCGCGTGATCTTCGGCGCGGTGGCCAACGAGCACGTCGCGTCTTTGCAGGATTTGAATGCCAGAGAATTCGTCGTGCTGGCGGCCCTCGCCGCCGCGGTCCTCTTCATGGGGGTCTATCCGCTGCCGTTCACCGAGGTCATGCATACCTCGGTGAACGAGCTCTTGAAGCACGTCGCGCTGCCCAAGACATGACCCTGATCCGGGTTCTCGATCACCTGCCCGCGCTGCCGGAGGTCGTGCTGCTTGCCGGCGCGTGCGCGGTGATGATCGCCGATCTGTATGTGAAGGACGAGGCGAAGCGCGTCACCGTCGGGCTCGCGCAGGCGGTGCTCCTGCTGTGCGCGGCGGCGACCCTGTTCGTGGCGTGGGGCGGCGGCGGCGCGCGCTTCTACATCTTCAACGGCTTGTTCGTCTCCGACCTGCTGTCGCACCTGCTCAAGCTGGTGTCCTACATAGCGGTGTCGGCCGCGCTGGTGTACTCGCGCCAGTACCTTGCCGACCGGGGCCTTTTGCGCGGCGAGTTCATCACGCTGCTGCTGTTCTCGCTGCTCGGCATGATGGTGATGATGAGCGCCAACAGCTTCCTCACGCTGTACCTTGGCCTCGAGCTGATGTCGCTGTGCCTGTACGCGCTGGTGGCGCTGAACCGCGACTCCGCGCAGTCGACCGAGGCGGCGATGAAGTACTTCGTGCTCGGCGCGCTGTCCTCGGGCCTCTTGCTCTACGGCATGTCGATGATCTACGGCGCCACCGGCACGCTGCAGCTCGACGAGGTCGCGGCGCATACCGCGAGGCTGGCGGCGCTCCCCGCCGACCACCGGTTCCTGGTGTTCGGCCTGGTGTTCATCGTCGCGGGCCTCGCCTTCAAGATCGGCGTGGTGCCGTTCCACATGTGGATCCCCGACGTGTACCACGGCGCGCCGACACCGGTGACGCTGATCATCAGCTCGGGTCCCAAGCTCGCCGCCTTCGCGATGGCCTACCGCCTGCTGGTGGACGGCTTGCCGCAACTGGCGGCCGACTGGCAGCAGATGCTGGCGCTGCTCGCCATCCTGTCGATCGCGCTCGGCAACATCACCGCCATCGCGCAGGCGAACCTGAAGCGCATGCTCGCGTACTCGGCGATCGCGCACATGGGCTTCATGCTGCTCGGCCTGCTCTCGGGCGTGGTCGAAGGCAACGCGCTCAACGCCGAACAGGCGTACAGCGCATCGCTCTTCTACATGATCGTCTACGCGATCATGTCGGTCGGCGCTTTCGGCATGCTGCTCTACCTGTCGCGCGCCGGCTTCGACTGCGAGAACCTGGAGGACATGCGCGGCCTCAACCGCCGCAGCCCGTGGTATGCCTTCCTGATGATGGTGCTCATGTTCTCGCTCGCCGGCGTCCCGCCCACCGCCGGCTTCTACGCCAAACTGGCGGTGTTCCAGTCGGCGGTCGCCGCCGGCCACCTGTGGCTCGCCGTCGCCGCGGTGCTGTTCTCGCTGATCGGCGCCTATTACTACCTGCGCGTGGTGAAGCTCATGTATTTCGACGAGCCCCGGGAAACCGCCCCGGTTGCGGGCGGCCTCGGTGTGCGCGGCCTGCTGTCGGCCAACGGCCTGGTGCTGCTGCTGTTCGGCATCCTGCCGCAGCCGCTGATGTCGCTGTGCTTCGTCGCCGTCGCGCTGCGGTAGCCGCGTGAAGGACCTCACCGAGCGCTTTGTTTCCGGGGGCCTGGTCTACGACGGCGGGCTGCTCAAGGTGCACCGCGACGAGGTCGCGCTGCCCGACGGCAGCCAGGCCTGGCGCGAGTACATCCGCCATCCCGGCGCGGTCGCGGTCGTGCCCCTTTTCGACGACGGCAAAGTGCTGCTCGAGCGCCAGTTCCGCTATCCCCACCGGCGCGAGTTCATCGAGATCCCGGCGGGCAAGCTCGAGCCCGGCGAGCCGCACCTCGACACCGCCAAACGCGAGCTGCTCGAGGAGACCGGCTATGCCGCCGCGGAATGGACGCGGCTTTTCGTCATGCACACCGCCATCGGCTACGCCGACGAGGCGATAGAGATCTTCCTCGCGCGCAAGCTCACGGCCGGCACCCGCAAGCTCGACGCCGGCGAGTTCCTCGAGGTCTTGCTAGTCGATTTCCCGGAAGCTATCCGGATGATCCGCGACGGCCGCATCAGCGACGCCAAGACCGTCGCGGCGCTACTTTGGGTGAATGCCTTCTTGACCCCCTGACAAGGGGATCGCGAGCGCAGCGAGCGGGGGGTTTAGGCGTAGCATGTTGCGGGCATAACTCCGGGGAGCAAGCCATGCGCCACTTCATCGCGATCCTGATCTTTGCTTTTGCCGCTGCCGCTTACGCCGACGAGACCTGCAATTCGCCGTACATGGCGAAGCTCATCAAGGGGCAGGAGGACTATGTCTACGTCTGGACCCTTGGCGTGGAGGGCATGGGCGACGGCTGGGACAAGCTGGTCACGGTCGATGTCAACCCGAAATCGAAGCGCTACGGCAAGGTGATCCATTCGGTCTCCACCGGCGCCCGGGTCGAGGCGCACCACATGGGGTTCACCGACGACCGCCGCCAGATCTGGGCGGGCGGCCTCGCCGACAATCGCATCTGGGTATTCGACATCGCCGCCAATCCGGCGAAGCCGAAGATCGTGCAGACCATCTCCGATCTCGGCGAGAAGTCCGGTTGGCTCGGGCCGCATACCTACTACGCGATGCCGGGAAGGATGCTGGTGCAGGCGCTGTCGAACACGAAGGACAAGGGCGGGCGCACCGGCATGGCGCTGTACAACAACAAGGGCAAGTTCATCACCGCGCATGCCATGCCGACCGAGGGCGGCGGCGACGGCTACGGCTACGACGTCGCGGTGAACCCGAGGAAGAACGTGCTGCTCACCTCGAGCTTCACCGGCTACGCGAACTACATGCGTCCGCTCGGCGAGCTGATCAAGGACGGCGAGGCGATGAAGAACTTCGGCAAGACGATGGCGGTGTGGGACCTGAAGGCGATGAAGCCGACCAAGGTGTTCAGCGTGCCGGGGGCGCCGCTCGAGATCCGCTGGTCGCTCAATCCAAAGGACAACTGGGCGATCACCGCCGCGGCGCTCACCTCCAAGCTCTGGCTGGTCAAGCAGGAAGGCAAGGAATGGGTGGCGAAGGAGGTCGGCACCATCGGCGATCCGGCAAAAATCCCGCTCCCGGTCGACATCAGCATCACGCGCGACGGCAGGGGCTTGTGGGTCAACACCTTCATGGACGGCAAGACGCGCTACTTCGATCTCTCGAACCCCGAGGCGCCCAAGCAGACCTACGAGAAGACGACCGGCAAGCAGATCAACATGATCTCGCAGAGCTGGGACGGCAAGCGGCTCTACATCACCTCGTCGCTGCTCGCGAACTGGGACAAGGGCGGCGCCGACAACGAGCAGTTCCTGCGCGGCTTCGCCTGGGATGGCAAGGAGCTGACGCAGAAATTCGAGATCGACTTCACGAAAGCGCAGCTCGGCCGCGCGCACCACATGAAGCTCGGCGCCAGGGGCCTGGCAGGCGAGTGAAAAGGCGGGCTCTCGCTCTTGCCGTAGTTCTATGGGTGGGAAATGTCTTCGCCCACCACGTGGAAATGCTTCCACCCTTGGACTTCGAGCCCCCCGCGGCGGGAAGCTATGTGCTGCATCGGATCATGCCCGCGCCGGAGGGCCGCGTCGTAGGGCTCGACGGCCGCGCGGCGCCGCTGTCGCGCTACACGCGCGGCCAGATCACGCTCCTCGGCTTCATCTACACCACCTGCGTCGATCCCGAAGGCTGTCCGCTCGCGTACCACGTCTTCGACTCGCTGAAGGAGGCGATCGAGTCCACGCCCCGGCTGCACGGCAAGCTGCGATTCGTAACGCTGTCCTTCGACCCGGCGCGCGACACGCCCGACGCGATGCAGCGCTACGCCGGCAGCCGCGCCGTCGACCAGGGGACAGCGCTGCGCTGGTATTTCCTCACCACGCGGTCGGCGCGCGAGCTGATGCCGCTGGTCGAGGGCTTCGGGCAGGACGTCGTCACCTCCGTCGACCGCTCGAGCGGCAAGCCGCGGCGCGAGCTCTCGCACGTGCTCAAGGTGTTCCTGATCGACCCCGCCGGCGACGTGCGCGAGATCTACAGCTCGATGTTCCTGCACCCGCAGACCGTGCTCAACGACATCGATACGCTGCTTCTCGAAGCGGATAAATAGCCACTTGCAAACCGCAGGTTCGCCGCAAGATTCATAGCACCATGACCGAACTGCACATACCGGAAGTAAGACGGTCCACCGAACGCGGCCACGCCAACCACGGCTGGCTCGACTCCTACCACAGCTTTTCCTTTGCCGATTACCACGATCCGCAGCACATGGGCTACGGTCCGC
>DASQGB010000430.1:0-1788 GCA_035632815.1 Burkholderiales bacterium
CGAGGCCTGCCGCGGCTTCGGGCGCGTCATCGGCGTCGACTTCGGCCTGGTGGTGCCCGACGAGGCGAAGACCCTGCGCGAAGGCGCGGTGCGGCCCTGGCAGACCAAGAGCTTCAAGGAATGCCAGGACGACCTCGCCAAGTATGCGAAGAAGCGCCGCATTCCGCTGGATGTCGCTTTCAAGGATCTGGAAGAGAAACACCGGCACTGGGTGCTGGAAGGCGAGCCTGAATGGGTGAGCTGGAGGAAGTCCTGGCCCGGCGTCTGGTACGGCGCGCGGCGCTTCTTCAAGTGGCTCGAGACCAAGGCCTACAAGATGCACATCCGGGTCCTGCTCTCGAAATACCGCGCCTACACCGAGTGCGTGCAATGCCTGGGCATGCGCCTGAAGCCCGATGCGCAGCTGTGGAAGCTCGACGGCAGGTCGATCCACGATTTGATGCTTCTCCCCATCCAGAAAAATGGCGAGTTTTTCAATAATCTCGCTTTGCCTGCGCCTCTCGACGAGGCGACCGACCT
This sequence comes from Burkholderiales bacterium, assembly GCA_035632815.1. GTDB lineage: Bacteria > Pseudomonadota > Gammaproteobacteria > Burkholderiales > SG8-39 > SCGC-AG-212-J23. The sequence continues at coordinate 520 of DASQGB010000430.1, forward strand.
GTTGCTCGGCGAGATCCGCACGCGGCTGCGCTATCTCTGCGACGTCGGCCTGGGCTATCTCACCCTCGATCGCCAGTCGCGCACGCTGTCGGGCGGCGAGGTGCAGCGCATCAACCTCACCACCGCCCTGGGCACCTCGCTCGTCAACACGCTGTTCGTGCTCGACGAGCCCTCGATCGGCCTGCATCCGCGCGACATGGGGCGGGTGATCGGCGTGATGCAGCGGCTGCGCGACGCCGGCAACACGCTGGTGGTGGTCGAGCACGACCCGCAGATCATGTTCGCCGCCGACCGCATCCTCGACATGGGCCCCGGCCCAGGCGAGCGCGGCGGCGAGATCGTGTTCTTCGGCGCGCCGGAGAAGCTCAAGGCCGAGACCAGCCTGACCGGGGAATACCTCTCCGGACGCAAGCGTGCGGCCGCCCACAAGGTTTTGCCTCGATCGAGATCCTTTCTCGAGGTTCTGGGCGCGGCCGAGCACAACCTGAAGAATCTCGACCTGCGCATCCCACTCGAGCGGCTGGTGTGCGTGACCGGGGTGTCGGGCTCGGGCAAATCCACCCTGATGCAGGACGTGCTGTACCCCGCCTTGCGCAAGGCCAAGGGCAAGCCGACCGAGTCCCCGGGCGCGCACCGCGCGCTGCGCGGCGCCGACAAGGTGAGCGACGTGGTGTTCGTCGACCAGTCGCCGATCGGCAAGACCACGCGCTCGAACCCGGCCAGCTATGTCGGAGCTTTCGAGGAGATCAGGAATCTGTTTTCAAAGGCGCCGGCGTCGAAGGAGCGCGGCTACACCCGGGGCACCTTCAGCTTCAACTCGGGCAACGGCCGCTGCCCGACCTGCTCGGGCTGCGGCTTCGAGCATGTGGAGATGCAGTTCCTTTCGGATGTCTACCTGCGCTGCCCGGATTGCGACGGCCGGCGCTATCGCGGCGAGATCCTCGAAGTGAAGCTCGACGGCAAATCGATCGCCGACGTCCTCGAGATGACGGTCTCCGACGCGGCGCGCTTCTTCAGGAAGAGCGACGAGGTGCAGGCGCGGCTCGCGCCGCTCATCGACGTCGGCCTGGAATACCTGCGGCTCGGCCAGCCGGTGCCGACGCTGTCGGGCGGCGAGGCGCAGCGCCTCAAGCTGGCGGGACATCTCGCCGACGCGGACGATTCCGCGGAAAAGTTGTTCCTCTTCGATGAGCCCACCACGGGCCTGCATTTCGACGACGTGGCGAAGCTGCTGCGCGCCTTCCGCCAGCTGCTCGCCGCGGGGCATTC
>DASQGB010000431.1:0-4137 GCA_035632815.1 Burkholderiales bacterium
CCGTCGGCGACCGGGTAGAGCTTCAGCACGGCTCCGATCCCCCATTGAAAAGCGAAAGACAAGCCGAACATCAGCACGTTTGACGCGGTATTGACGCGTCCGGTCATCTCGGCCGGAAAGAGCGGCGTAAGCACGGCGTAGGCGAGCGACGCCGAGATGGCGGTGAAGCCGTACACCGCAAGGATCACCCCCAGTCCCGTCTGCACCCCCGCGGCGAGCAGCGCGAACATCGCCAGCGAGATTGCGAGCCCCAGCTTGAACATCGTCATGCGCGACACGCCGGCGCGCGCCAGGCGATCGCTCGTCACGCCGAAGAACACCGAGCCTACGGTATAGGCGAGCGCCGTCACCAGGAGGTAGTTCGCCACGGCGGGGCGCTCCAGCCGGGCGACGTCGTAGAGCCACGGGCCGAGCCACAGGCCCTGCAGCGCGAGGTAGCCGGCGTGGCACGCAACCAACCCCAGCGCGATGCGCCAGAAAGGCAGCGAGGCGAAGATCACGCCGAACCCGGCGATCTGCGCGCGCAGCGTCTGGCCTTCTCCAGGCAGTCGCTTCTCCGGCACCACGAAGAAAACCAGAGCCGCTGCCAGCACCGACAAGGCAGTCAATACAAAAAAAAGAAAACGCCACCCCAATGGCCCTACCAGAGCCTCCGCCGGCGCCGTCGCCGAGAGGCCGCCGATGCCGCCCACGGCGAGGTACAGGCCGTTCAGCGTTGCCAGGCGCGACAGGGGAAACCAGAGCGTGAACGCCTTGATGGCGCCCATCAGGCCGGCCGATACCCCAAGACCGATCAGCGCGCGGCCGATGGAGAGCGTCGTGAAATCGCGCGCCAGCGCGAAGGTGAGGGCGCCGGCGCCCGCCACGCAGAGCAGCACTGCGACCACGCGTCGCGGCCCGTAGCGATCGAGCAGCACGCCCAGCGGCAGCTGGAACGCCGCGAAGGCGAGCAGATACATCGAGGTCAGGAACCCCAGGTCCGAGGGCGCGAGCGAGAACTCCGTAGCGAGGTCCTTCGAGATGACCGCGTTCACGTTGCGGAAGAAGAACGACAGGAAGTAGCCCGCGGCGAAGGGGCAGAACACCACAAGCATCAGCCGAGCTTCCCAGCGAGCCATTTACACAGGTACGCTAGCAGCCATGAAAAAGCGCCTGATCGTCGCCATCACGGGAGCCACGGGCGCCGTCTACGGCATCGAGATCCTGAAGACGCTCCAGCCCATGGCGGACTGGGAAAGCCACCTGGTCCTCTCCGACGCGGGAGCGCTGAACGTATGGCATGAGCTCAAGCTCAAGCGCAAGGACGTCGAGGGGCTCGCCGCCGTGGCCTACCGCCCGAAGGACATCGCGGCGGCGATCTCGAGCGGATCGTTCCTGACCGAGGGCATGGTGATCGCGCCCTGCTCGATGAAGACGCTTGCCGCGGTGGCGCACGCTCACGCCGACGATCTCGTCTCGCGCGCCGCCGACGTGGTGCTGAAGGAGCGCCGGCGCCTCGTCCTCCTGCCGCGCGAGACGCCGCTCAACCTCGCCCACATCCGCAACATGGCGGCGGTCACCGAGATGGGCGCGATCGTGTTCCCGCCCGTGCCCGCGTTCTATGCGGCTCCGAAATCGATCGACGACCTCGTCGCGCACAGCGTGGCGCGGGTGCTCGATCTCTTCGGCATCCACTCCCCTAGGCTCGCGCGCTGGCAGGGGATGAAAGAAATTCCCGCAGAGCCCGATTGAACGCCTCGGGCTGCTCGATATTGGAGATATGCGCGGCCTGGGGAATGCTGACGAACTTCGCCCCGGGAATGTGCTCGCCGAGATAGCGGGTGCCGGCGGCCGCGCCATCCTGCTCGCCGGTGATCGCGAGCACCGGCAGCTTGATGTCTTTCAGCCGCGCCGTGGTGTCGAGCTTCATGATCGCCTGCCCGCAGCCGACATAGCCCGCGACCGGGGTACTGGCGATGAGCTCGGCGATCTTCTTCGCCTGCGGGCTCGCGCGGAACGGCGCCGTGAACCAGCGCTCCATCGTCGAGGGCACGAGCGCCTGCATGCCCCGGCTCTCGGCGATGCGGATGCGCTCTTCCCACTGCTTGATGGCGTCGGCGTTCTGCGCGTGCCCGGTGTCGGCGAGCACCATGCGCTCGAACACGCCCGGCTGCTTGAGCGCCAGCATCTGGCCGATCATGCCGCCGATCGACAAGCCGATGTAGGTGGCGCGCTTGATCTGCGCTTCCTTCATCAGGCCCAGCACGTCGTCCGCGAGCATGTCGAGCGAGTACGGCCCCGCCGGCGCGGCGCTCTTGCCGTGGCCCCGCATGTCGTAGGCGAGGATGCGGTAGCGGTCCTTGAATGCCGCGATCTGCGGGTCCCACATCCGCACGCTGCAGGCGAGCGAATGGCTGAATACCAGCCACGGCGCGCCCTCCTTGCCGTGGATCTCGTGGTTGATCTCGATGCCGTTCGCTTTGGCTTTCATGTCGTCTCCACTATGACAGGGATCATCATCTCGTCCTCGCTCGTGCCGCCGTGGTTGCCCAGGTGCAGGTGGCGCGGCTCGCCCGCGGTCCAGTCCTTCACGGTGTAGCGGCCGCGCATGACCAGCGCCACGTCGCCGACGCGCTCGGCGAGGCGCGGATGCGGCGTGCCCGGGCCGAACCAGCCCGCGTCGACGAGCTCGCGGCTGGGGCGCACGTCGGCGCGCTCGCCCAGCCAGCTTTTTGCTTCCTCCATGAAATCCCCGACAGCGTGGACGTGGCAATATGCCACGCGGCGCTCGCCGCAGAAGGGAAACCTCAGCATCGAGGAGATGCGTTGCGGCGGCTCGAGGCATTCCTCGGCGTCGATGAAGCCATGGTCTGCCGTCGCGACGATCGCCGTATCGGTGCCGGACAGGCGCTGCACGATGTCGCCGAACGCGGCGTCGATCTTCTCCAGCTCGGCATTGGCCTGCGGGCTGTCGCAGCCGAAGCGGTGCGAAACGGCGTCGTAATCAGGCCAGTAGGCGTAGATGAATTTGCGCTCGGCGCCGCCTTTCACCGCGGTTTCCACCTGCGCGACGAATTGGTCGAGCGTGCCATAGGCGACCCGCTCGGCGCCGCGGCAGTGGCGCACGTTGTATGCGGAATCGATGATCTGGCCTTGCGTCACGACGATTGAGCGTCGCGCCAGGGTTTCAAAGATTGAATTGGAAACGTAAATCCTCTCTGGCGTGACGCCGCGCGCGGCAAGCGGCAGCTGGTCGCCGCGGCTTGTGAAGGGCAGGGCCGCCGCGACGCAGCCCGCTTCGCCGAAGTACGTATGCCAGCCGGTGAGCCCGTGCTCGAGCGGGGTGCGGCCGGTGTACGAGGTGGTGATCGCCGATGCGGTGGTGGAGGGAAACACCGAGGTGATCGCGGCTCGCCTGCGGCGCGCCAGCTCGCCCCCCGCGCCGCGGCGCATCAGGTAGTTGTCGCCCAGCCCGTCGATGATCAGCAGCACGACATTGCGCGCGTCGCGGAGTTCCGCGATTGGAAAATGGTTCAGCGTGGGGTGCAGCGCAGGGCCGCCGCAGGCCTCGACGAGCGAGGCCACGAGGTTCACCAGGCCGCCGCCGGCGTAATCGGGAAGCATGAAGAGCGGGATTTTAGGGGTAGAATTGCCCATCCCCCCCCGAGGTATTCGCCATGCGGCACGAAGTCCATGTTCACGCCGACATTCCCATTCTCGAAGGCGTTTCGAAGCGCCAGATCGAGCAGGCGTTCGCGCCTTTGCTCGAGTATCTGGATGCCGACGGCCTGGGCGACGTCAAGAGCATCGAGCCCGACGAGCTCGGCATCAAGTACGACGAGAAGGAGCTGATCCTGTACCTGTGCTGGACAGGCGAGATCGGCCGCAGCTTCCACGGCGCGCTCGAGGCGGTGCTCGAGAACCTGGGGCCTTACTGCTACGAGGCGGTCGAGGTCGACGTCACGCAGTACCACGAGAACGGCGAGCAGGAGTCGAGACTGCTGTTCGTCGGTCCCACGGCGCAGGCGATCCACGAGGCGCAGCGCCGCTGCATGCTCGAGGACGTCGCCGCCATCCTCGCGCGCCAGTTCGAGAAGGACAAGGTCGGCGAGGTGACCGCGCTGGTGAACGATCTCTTCGACCGCGACTGGAAGGAAA
>DASQGB010000432.1:0-3155 GCA_035632815.1 Burkholderiales bacterium
ACGGTGGCGCTGGTGGGCGAGTCGGGGTCGGGCAAGTCGGTGGTGGCGCAGAGCATCATGAGCATCCTGCCGCGCATCGCGCGCATCGAGTCGGGCGAGATCCTGTTCCGCGATCCCAAGGTACCCGGCGCCGAGGTCGACATCGCCAAGCTGCCGCCGGAAAGCCGCGCCATGCAGGAGATCCGCGGCGCCCGCATCTCGATCATTTTCCAGGAGCCGATGACCGCGCTTTCGCCGCTGCACACCATCGGCAACCAGGTCGGCGAGTCGCTCGCGCTGCATCGCGACATGGGCAGGGCCGAGCGCCGCGCGGCGACCCTGGAGATGCTGCGCCTGGTCGGCTTTCCGGACCCGGTGAAGGCCGAGCATACCTATCCATTCGAGCTCTCCGGCGGGCTGCGCCAGCGGGCCATGATCGCGACGGCGCTGATCTGCCGCCCGGCGCTGCTCATCGCCGACGAGCCGACCACCGCGCTCGACGTCACCATCCAGGCGCAGATCCTCCAGCTCATCAAGCAACTGCAGGGCGAGCTGGGGATGGCGGTGCTGCTGATCACCCACGACCTCGGCGTGGTGGCCAACATGGCCGACGAGGTGGTGGTGCTGTATCGCGGGCAGGTGATGGAGTCGGGCCAGCTCAACGACATCTTTCGCGATCCCCGGCACCCGTATCTCAAGGCGCTGATGCGCGCGGTACCGCGCTTCAACATGGCCCCGGGCGAGCGCCTTACGCCGCTGCGCGAGGTGCTGGTCACGGACGAGAGCCTGATCTCGGGAAAGAAGATCGAGATTTCCGATGAGCCGCTGCTCGAAGTGCGCAACCTGACCAAGCGCTTTTCGACGCGCAAGCGCGGCGGCGAGGGGCTGCTTGCCGTCGACGACGTCAGCTTCGCGGTGCGCCGCGGAGAATGCCTCGGCCTGGTGGGCGAGTCGGGCTGCGGCAAGACCACCACCGCGAAGATGATCCTGCGCTCGGTCAAGCCCGACGCCGGCAGCATCGTGTTCGACGACCATGGCCAGCCGCGCGACGTGCTCGCGCTCAAGGGGCAGGACCTTTTTAACTACCGGCGCAAGGTGCAGTTCGTGTTCCAGGATCCCTTCGGCTCGCTCAACCCGCGCATGACGGCCTACGACATCGTCAGCGAGCCGCTCGTGATCCACGGCATCGGCGACGAGGACGAGCGTTTCGCCCGGGTGAAGGAAATGATCGGCCTGGTGGGGCTCGATGTCCGCCACCTGCGCCGCTACCCGCACAGCTTCTCGGGCGGGCAGCGCCAGCGCATCGGCATCGCGCGGGCGCTCGCGCTCGGCCCGGAGCTGCTCATCTGCGACGAGCCGGTCTCGGCGCTCGACGTCTCGGTGCAGGCGCAGGTGCTCAACCTGCTCGCCGACCTGCGCCGCGCGCTCAACCTCACGTATATCTTCATCTCGCACAACCTCGCGGTGGTCCACTATCTCGCCGACCGCATCGCGGTGATGTGCGCCGGGCGCCTGGTCGAGATCGCGCCCGCCGCCACCCTGTTCGCGAACCCGGTGCATCCGTATACGCAGGCCCTCCTCGCCGCGGTGCCCGACCCGAATATCGACCACAAGCTCGACTTCGACGCCCTGATGCAGGGCAGGGCCTCCGACCCCGCTGCCTGGCCGGAGCCCTTTCGCATCGCCGGCGCCTCGCGCCCGGGCCTGCTCGACCGCGGCGGCGGGCATTTCGTACGCGAGGCCGCGTGAGGGTTCTCCTCATTGGATTCTTGTGGGCGTGCAACGCTTTTGCTTTTATAGAGCCTCCCGTGTTGAGCGAGCAGGTGAAGGCAGGGAAACTGCCTGCAGTGGACAAGCGGCTTCCGCAGCAGCCGCTGGTGGTAAAGCTCGGCGAGTCGGGAACGAGCGCAGGGCGACACGGCGGGACGCTCAATACGCTTGCCGGCCGCAGCCGCGACACGCGTCTGTTCACGGTGTACGGCTACGCGCGTCTGGTGGGCTACGATCGCAAGCTCGACATCGTGCCGGACATTCTCGAGTCGATGGAGGTGCAGGAAGGTCGCATCTTTACGCTGCGGCTGCGTAAGGGACATCGCTGGTCCGACGGCCACCCATTCACCGCGGAGGACTTCCGCTACTACTGGGAGGATGTCGCCAACCACAAGGAGCTCAGCCCCTCGGGGCCGCCGCGCGACCTGGTGATCGACGGCGAGCCGGCGAAATTCGAGGTGTTGAGCGAGACCGAGGTGCGCTACAGCTGGGCGAAGCCGAATCCCGACTTCCTGCCGCGCCTCGCCGGCGCGTCGCCGCTTTTCATCTACCGGCCAGCCCATTACCTGAAGCGGTTCCACAAGGAATACAGCGCGGATGTAGCGCGCGCGGAGAAGGACGGAGCCGCGACCCGCAAGTGGTCGGCGATCCATAACCGCCAGGACAACCTCTACGAGGCGGACAACCCCAGCCTGCCGACGCTCGGCCCCTGGATGAACACCACGCGTGCGCCGGCCGACCGCTTCGTCGCGGTCAGGAATCCGTATTTTCATCGGGTCGACCAGGCAGGCCGGCAGCTGCCCTACCTCGACCGCTTCGTCATCGCCATTGCCGACGCCAAGCTGGTGCCGGCGAAGGCGGGCGCCGGCGAGGTCGACCTGCAGGCGCGCGATCTCGCCTTCAACAACTTCACCTTCCTCAAGCGCAACGAGAAGCTGAACGGTTATCGCACCTTCCTGTGGCAGGCGGGCCGCGGCTCGCATATCGCCCTTTTTCCCAATCTCAACATCAACGACCCCGTGTGGCGCAAGGTGCTGCGCGACGTGCGCTTTCGCCGCGCTCTGTCGCTCTCCGTAGACCGCTCGCTCGTCAACCAGGTGCTGTACTTCGGCCTTGCGATCGAGTCGAACAACACGGTTCTCGAGCAAAGCCCGCTGTTCCGTCCCCAATACCGCGACACCTGGGCGCGCTATGACCGCAAGGCGGCCAGCCAGCTGCTTGACGAGATGGGTCTCAAGCGGGGCCGCGACGGCATGCGCAAGCTGCCCGACGGCCGGCCCCTCGAGATCATCGTCGAGACCGCCGGCGAGAGTACCGAGCAGACCGACGTCCTCGAGCTCGTGCGCGAGACCTGGCGCGAGGTCGGCATCAAGCTCCATAGCAAGCCCTTGCAGCGCGAGGCCTTC
>DASQGB010000433.1:0-2877 GCA_035632815.1 Burkholderiales bacterium
CGGACAACCCGCTCGCCCACTACGAGGCGACCGGCCCCGAGATCTGGCGCGACACCGAGGGCCGCATCACCCATTTCGTCTCCAGCATGGGCACCACCGGCACCATCATGGGCTGCTCGCGCTTCTTCAAGGAGAAGAACCGCAGGATCCAGATCGTCGGCTGCCAGCCCGAAGAGGGCTCGCAGATTCCCGGCATCCGCAAGTGGCCCGAAGCCTACCTGCCGAAAATCTACGAAAGCGCGCGCGTCGACCGCGTCGAGAGCGTGAGCCAGGCCGACGCCGAGGAGATGACGCGGCGCCTCGCGCGCGAGGAAGGCATCTTCGCCGGCATCTCCTCCGGCGGCGCGCTGCACGTCGCGCTGCGCATCGCGCAGGAGCTGAAGAACGCCGTCATCGTCACCGTAGTCTGCGACCGCGGCGACCGCTACCTCAGCACCGGCGTGTTCCCGGATTGACATGACACCCGTCCTGGCGTTCGATGTGGAGACGGTTCCCGACTGCGCCGGCATCCGGAAGCTCTACGGCCTGCCGCAGGACCTGCCCGACGGCGAAGTCGCCGAGATCGCTTTCCAGAAGCGCCGCGTGGCGAGCGGCGGCAGCGATTTCCTGCCGCCGCACCTGCAGCAGGTCATCGTCATCTCCTGCGTGCTGCGCGACGACGACGGCGTGAGGGTGTTCTCGATCGGCGAGCCCGAGGCGAAGGAGGGGCCCGCGATCCAGCGCTTCTTCGAGGGCATCAACAAGTACCTGCCGCAGATCGTGTCGTGGAACGGCCGCGGCTTCGACCTGCCGGTGCTGGTGGCGCGGGGCCTCATCCACGGCGTCACCGCGGCCTGCTTCTGGGACACCGGGGCGGACAACAAGGACATGAAGTGGAGCAACTACATCAACCGCTTCCATGACCGCCACCTCGACCTGATGGACGTGCTGTCGATGTACGGCGCCCGCGGCTCGCCGCTCGACGAGATCGCCCGCCTGTCGGGCCTGCCGGGCAAGCTCGGCGTGGGCGGGGGCGCGGTCTGGGACAGCTATCGCAGCGGCGAGATCGCCGCCATCCGCGACTACTGCGAGGCCGACTGCGCCAACACTTACCTTCTGTTCCTGCGCCTGCAGCTCATGCGCTGCGCCTTCACGGCCGAGCGCTACGCCTCCGAATGCGCGCTGCTGCGCGCCACCCTGGACAAGCGCCCGGAGCCGCACTGGCGCAAATTCCTCTCGCTCTGGAACAGCTAAGCATCGATTCCCTGGATGCAGAAGGCCGCGGCGTCGCTCGCAACGCCGAGGGCAAGGTCTGCTTCGTCGAAGGCGCGCTGCCCGGGGAGCGGGTCACCGCGCGGCTGGTGCGCGGCAAGCGCTCTTTCGACGTCCTGCAAGCCGATTCGATCCTGCAACCCTCCGCGTCCCGGCTCGAGCCCCGCTGCCCGCATTTCGGCGTGTGCGGGGGCTGCGTCCTGCAGCACGCCGACTCGGGCGTCCAGATGGCCGAGAAGCAGCGCTGGCTGGTCGAGAACCTGGCGCGCATCGGAAGAGTGCAGCCCGAGACTTTGCTGCCGATCGTCTACGGCGAGGAGTGGGGCTACCGCAACCGCGCGCGCCTGTCGGTGCGCCGCGTCGAGAAGAAGGGCGGGGTGCTGGTGGGTTTTCGCGAGCGGCGCTCGACGCACGTCGCCGAGATGCGCGAATGCCATGTGCTTCCCCAGGCGGTCTCGAAGCTCATCGTTCCCCTGCGCGAGCTGATCGATACGCTGTCGCTGCGCGAGCGGCTGCCGCAGATCGAGGTCGCCGTCGGCGACAATGCCACGGCACTTGTGTTCCGGCACCTGTTGCCCCTGCAGCCCGGGGATGAAGCTGCCCTGCGGAAATTCGGCACTGAGCACGACATTCACGTTTGGCTGCAGCCGAAGGGCCCCGACAGCGCTCATCCCTTCCATCCCGGGGAAAGCGACCTTTACTACGAGCTGCCGGAGTTCGGCCTGAAGATCCATTTCCGGCCGACCGATTTCACCCAGGTCAACCACGCGGTAAACCGCATCCTGGTGTCGCAGGCGCTGCGCATGCTCGATCCGCAGCCGGGCGAGCGCGTCGCGGATCTGTTCTGCGGGCTGGGCAATTTCAGCCTGCCGCTCGCCGCGCGCGGCGCGCAGGTGGTCGGCTTCGAAGGCAGCCGCGAGCTCGTGGACCGCGCACGGCAGAACGCCGTGAAGAACGGCCTGGTCGCCCAGTTCGAGGTGATGAACCTGTTTTCATCTTCCCTCCTCCCCTATGGACCCTTTGAAAAGATCCTCATCGACCCCCCGCGCGAGGGCGCCATCGAGATGGTGAAGGCGCTGCCCGCGGCCTGGCCGCGGCGCATCCTCTACGTGTCCTGCGACCCGGCGACGCTCGCGCGCGACGCGGGCGTGCTAGTCAACGTGCAGGGCTTTCGCCTGGCGGCGGCGGGCGTGATCAACATGTTTCCGCATACGGCACACGTCGAGAGCATTGCGCTTTTTGAACGCTGAAAACAAAAAAGGCGCCCGCAGGCGCCTTTCTCTTCAGGAAAGAAGACTCTTAGTCGCGCTCGCCGCCCAGCGCGAGCAGCAGGTGCAGCAGGTTGGCGAAGATGTTGAACAGGCTCATGTAGACGCCGGTCGTGGCCATCACGTAGTTGGTCTCGCCGCCGCGGATGATGCGCTGCAGGTCGTAGAGCAGGAACAGCGAGAACACCACGATCACCAGCGTCGAGATGGTCAGCGCGAGCGCCGGGATCTGCAGGAACATGTTGGCGATCATCGCGATCAGCAGGGCGATCATGCCGACGAACAGGAACTTGCCCATGAAGCTGAAGTCGCGCTTGGACGTAGCGGCGATCGCGCCCATGGCGAGGAAGATCGCGCC
>DASQGB010000434.1:0-5819 GCA_035632815.1 Burkholderiales bacterium
GGTGCGATCGTCCCGCGCCATATTTGGAGTGGAGCAGTACGGCCTTTCGGATGCAATGGCACAGCTTGCGACGATGGACCAAGCTAAAGTAGCGATGGTTTCGGATTCCGGAGACCTGGCGAGCTCGCACGGTTACGTCGAGCGGCTGGCCCGTCAGCGGGGACTGCGTTTCAAGGCATTCCGTGATGAACCAGCGGCAGCCGATTGGCTTCTGAGCCCTAGGCCATAGCTCGGGTCTCTCGGTCCTTTCTTCCTAGCTTCCTCTATTGAAGGTCCGGCCATGGCGACGAATAACGGTCCCGACATGCAGGCGATCAAACGCTTGATCGGCGCGCATTTCAACGCTCTTCGCTGGACCTCTGGTACACGCCCCGACTGGGCAACGTTCTGCGCCGACTTCTCGCCTGATGCTTCGCTCTTCGGGGCGGCTCGGCCAGCGCGCCGGCAGACACTTGACGCTTTCATCACGCGCATGAACGGCGTTGCTCAGGGCGCCTTGCGCTCTTTCGAGGAGAAGACGCTTGGAATGCAGATTCTCGCCTTCGGCAATGTCGCGGTCGTCCTTGCCGCCTCGGAGATGGTGGAGAACGATAAGGAAGTAAACCATGACGTGAGCGGCTACCTCTTGGTCAAGGATGATGGCCAGTGGCACATAGCGGCTCACGCGTGGGACCACGCAACCAAGGAGATGCCGGTTCCCGACGATCTTCGCCGCAGCTGAGCGGGCATAAGCGCACCCGCCACAAGGAATTTCGGTCCCTAGTGCAGCTTCTGCGTGACGTCGACGCCGGGTAGCGGGAAGAACTTGCGCGACAGAAACCCGATCACCTCGTCGGAGTTGCGGAAGCGCGCGTCGCGGTCCTTCTCCACCAGCTTGTCCATCAGGCGCTGGTAGGGCTCGAGCTCGTCGGGCAGCGAAGGCGGCTGCGTGTTGATGTGATGCAGCGCCACCTCGACGGCGGTCTCGCCGTCGAAGAGGTGCCGGCCGGTGAGCATCTGGAAGAGGAGCACCCCGGCGCTGTAGATGTCGGTGCGCAGGTCGAGCGCCTTCCCCTGGACCTGCTCCGGGCTCATGTAGCGCGGCGTGCCCAGGACCTCGCCGTGGCCGGTGCGGTCGATGCCGTCGACGTGCTTGGCGATGCCGAAATCGACGATCGCCAGGCTGCCGTCGTCGCGGAACATCAGGTTCTGCGGCTTGAGGTCCCGGTGCAGGATGCCCTTCTCGTGGATCTCGCCGAGCGCGAACATGAGGTCGCGGAACAGGCGCAGCGACTCGGCGGGCGGCAGCGCCCTGCCCGCCAGGCGCTTGTTGAGATCGCCCCCCTCGAAGAACTCCATCACCAGATAGAACTGCTCGCCGGAGTTGCCGTGGTCGTAGATGCGCGCCACGTGGCGGCTCTGGATGCGCTCGACCAGCGTGTACTCCTCCATGAAGCGCGCGAGCTGCATCTTGTCGGAGGTGATCTCGGGGCGCAGGATCTTCACGACCAGCGGCTCGTCGTCGCGCTCGCGCGAGGCGAGATAGACGCGCGCGGTGCCGCCCTCGCCGATCAGGTGCAGCACCTTGATGCCCGGGATCTGCACCTTCGCGCCGAGCGAGTGCCCTTCCATGCGCGCCGCGAGCTCGGGCGAGACCGTCCTCTCGATGGCGCTGGCGGTGAGCTCCTGGATCGAGCTGATCAGCCGCTCGCGCGTCATCTCCTGCTTGCGCTGGTAATCGTCGGCGCCGGCCTTCATCGCCCGCACGGCGATGATCTCGTTGCCCGCGCCGGTGAGGAACAGGATCTTCGGGCAGTCGGCGCGGCGCTTGAGCTTCTGCAGCCAGTCCAGGCCGTCGCCGCGCCCCAGCATGTAATCGAGGATGACGACGTCGTAGGAGCCCAGGGCGAACGTGGCGTCGGGCATGTCGCGGCTGAGCGGATCGTAATCGTCGACCTGGGCGTCCGCCCAGTGCTGCTTGAGGTAATGCCGCAGCAGGTTTCGCAGGTCCTCGTCGTCGTCGATGATGAGGATGCGCACGCTCAGAGCCTGATGGAGTACACCGGCACCGCTTCGGTCTTGCCGCGCAGCGCGAGGTTGCCGCGCGACTCCGCCGCGTCCTCCGGCACGGTGCCGCGCAGCGCCTCCCAGACCGGCCCGGACACCAGCAGCTCGCGCGGCTGCGCCATCGAAACCAGCCGCGCGGCGATGTTCACCGCGTCGCCGATGATGGTATGGCTCATGTAGTGGGGCGAGCCGATGTCGCCGAGGATCACCTCGCCCGAAGCGATGCCGATGCCGACGCCGGCAGGGGAGTCGCCGCTCAGCCCGCTCCAGCGCTCGAGCAGGGGATCCACGCTCGCCACCATGTCGCGCGCCGTGCGCCAGGCGCGCGCCGCGCAGTCGGGCTGCGCGAAGGGCACGTTGAAGCCCACCAGCAGGCTGTCGCCCGCCATGTTGAAGATGGTGCCGTCGTGCCGGTAGGCGGCCTCGGTAAGCGCGGCGAAGTACTCGTTCAGCATGCCGACCACGCGGTCGACCGCGGTGGTCTCCGCCAGGCGGGTAAAGCCGCGCAGGTCGGCGAACAGGGCCACCACCGTGAGGCGGTGCGCCACGCCGCGGAACGGATCGTCCAGCTCGGACATGATGCGCTCGGCAAGACGCGGCGACACGTAGCGCGCGAAGGCCTTGTGCAGCGCCTCCTTGCGCTGCATCTCCGCCGCGAGGCGCCGCGCCTCCAGCTCGCGGCGCGTCTCGTGCAGGCGGCGCAGCGTCTTGACGCGCGCCACGAGCTCCTCGCGCTTCACCGGTTTCGACAGGAAGTCGTCCGCGCCCGCCTCGATGCCGCGCACGCGGCTCTGCTGGTCGTCGAGCGCGGTGATGAGCACGATCGGCACCATCGCCGTGCCCGGATGCGACTTGAGGCGCTCGCAGATCTGGAAGCCGTCGAGCTCCGGCTCCGGCAGCATGACGTCGAGCAGGAGCAGATCGGGCGGCGTCTCCATGACGCTCGCGAGCGCCTGCCTGCCGTCGTTCACCGTCTGCGCGGCCATGCCTTCGTTGGTCAGCAGCCTCGCGAGGAACGCCGCCATGTCCGGGTCGTCCTCGACGATCAGCACGCGGAAGCTGCTCTGCAGCGGCGCGAGACGGTCGGCCGGGGCGAGATCATTCATAGGCCACCTGGACCTTCGACAGGTACTCGCCGTACTGGGCGATGCTCGCCTCCAGCGCTGCGCGATCGGCGCTGAGCGCGCCGTCCTCGATACTCTTGCCGAGCGACGAGACGCGCTCGAAGCCGTAGGAGTTTCCCACCCCTTTCATGCGGTGCCCGAGCTGGCGCAGCTGGTCGAAATCCGCCGCGGCGAGCGCGATGCGCAGGGCGTCGAGCTCCTTCCTGCGGTTTTTCATGAATACCGGGATGAGGTCCTCCAGGTCCTTCGCCACCCTGACTTGGTAATCGCTCGCGTTCATCGCCTTCATTATAGGGGGCCGGGCTGCGAGGCCCGGCGCGCCCGCAGCCGCGCCTGTCAGGGATTGTCAGCCAGCGCTTCGCGCGCCCGCTGCTGGTGGGGATGCAGCGACAGCGCGGCGCGGAAGGTGAAGCGCGCCTCGGCCGATGCGCCGGCGCCGAGCAGGATCTCGGCGAAGTGCAGCATGGCGGCGAAATGGCGCGGCTCGAGCTCGAGCGTGCGCGCGATGTCGCGCAGGCACTCGTCGTCCCGGCCGAGGAGGTAGTACAGCGCCGCGCGCTTGTGCCAGGCCTCGGCGAAGTCCGGCGCATGGCGCAGCAGCAGAGTGAGGCGCGTCTCGGCGATGTCGTAGCGCCGGGCGGCGATGTCGCGGGTCGCGGCTTCGAGCGCCGCCGCCGCGCCGCGGTGCGGATGGTCCATCCACACGTTCCAGATGCGCTCCTCGGTCTCGGGCGCTTCGGCGCTCGCGCACCAGGCGAGGCGGCGGAAGAGCTGGTCGAGCGCGGCGAGATCGCGCGCCGGGCGCCGCACGCGCCGGGCGGCGATCAGGGCGAGAATCTCGACTCGAGGCGCGGCATGGATCATCACTTTTTTCCATCTTAATGGAAATCGCGCGAGCGCGTTTCGAGCGCTCCGAGCAGCGCGCTGTAGTCCGTCAGGCGCCGTGCCACCAGGTGCACCACCTCGCCGTCGCGCTCGATCGAGCCTTGCACGCCGAGCAGGCGCGCGCCGAGCAGCTCGCTGCTCTGGCGCTCGCCGACGTTGCGCCACACCACCACGTTGACGCACCCGGTCTCGTCCTCGAGCGTCACGAACACCACGCCGCTCGCCGTGTCCGGCCGCTGCCTGCAGGTCACCAGCCCGGCCACTTTTGCGCTGCTGCCGTGGGGTTTGGATTTCAGTTCCTCTGAATTCAGAACATTCAATCTCTTCAAGCGCCCTCTGATCAGCGCCAAGGGATGCCGGCCCAGCGTCAGGCCGAGGCTCGCGTAGTCGGCGACGATCTCCTCGCCTTCGCGCGGCGGCGCGAGCTCGGGCCTGCGCTCGATCGCCGGTACGTCGAGGGGCGGCCGGCGTCCCGCTCCCGCCGCCTCCCAGTGCGCGAGGCGCCGGTGGCCCGCAATCGATTGCAAGGCCCCCGCGCGAGCAAGGCAGCGCAGGTCTTTCTGATTTAGCCCCAACTGGAAAACTGAGGCGTAAGGTCTGCCTGCGACTACCTGCTTGCCCGCGGCTTCGGACAATCCCTTGACCATGCGCAGCCCCAGGCGCAGCGCGCCGTCCTCCAGCGTGCAGTCCCATTCGCTCGCGTTGACCTCCGGCGGGCGCACTTCCACCCCGTGGCGGCGCGCGTCCTGGACCAGCTGCGAAGGCGCATAAAACCCCATCGGCTGGCTGTTGAGGAGCGCCGCGCAGAAAACCGCCGGGTGGTGGCGCTTGAGCCAGGAGGAGACGTACACCAGCAGCGCGAAGCTCGCCGAGTGCGACTCGGGGAAACCGTACTCGCCGAAGCCGAGGATCTGGCGGTAAATGGCGTCGGCGAACCCGGCGCTGTAGCCGTTCTTCTGCATCCCGTTCTTGAGCTTTTCTTCGAAGTGCTCCAAGCCGCCGCGCCTCTTCCACGCCGCCATGGAACGGCGCAGGCGGTCGGCCTCGCCGGGCGTGAAGCCGGCGGCGACCATCGCGAGCTGCATCACCTGCTCCTGGAAGATCGGCACCCCCAGGGTTCTTTCCAGGACCTCGCGCACCGCGGGGCTGGGATAGACGACCGGCTCGAGCCCGCGCCGGCGGCGCAGGTAGGGATGCACCATGCCGCCCTGGATCGGCCCGGGGCGCACGATCGCCACCTCGATCACCAGGTCGTAGAAATTCTCCGGCCGCAGGCGCGGCAGCATGCTCATCTGCGCGCGCGACTCGATCTGGAACACGCCGATGGTGTCGGCGCGCTGGATCATCTCGTACACCGCGGGGTCTTCTGCCGGAACCTCGTGCATCTTCATTCCAATCATTTCTAAAGATTTTCTAATGGCAGAAAGCATTCCAAGCGCCAGCACGTCGACCTTCAGGAGCCCGAGCGCCTCCAGGTCGTCCTTGTCCCACTGGATCACGGTGCGCTCGGGCATGGCGGCATTTTCAATCGGGACAAGCGCGTCGAGCGCGCCGCGCGAGATGACGAAGCCGCCGACGTGCTGCGACAGGTGCCGGGGGAAACCCTGCAGCATTCCGGCGAGCTCGACCACTTCCTCGGGCGGCAGGCCGAGCGCCTTGCCGACGTCGCGCAGCGCGCCCCTGGAGCGGTAGCGGATCACCGTCGAGCACAACGCCGCGTGGTCGCGGCCATAGGTCTCGAACACCCACTGCATGACGATCTCG
>DASQGB010000435.1:0-13906 GCA_035632815.1 Burkholderiales bacterium
CCAGTCGAGGTCCCCGGGGCTCTCGAGCAGCGCATAGACCGAGACATTGAGCGCCTTGCCGCGCACCAGCATCAGTGTATTGCTGGCCAGCACGTACTGCGGCTTGTCGCCGCGCCGCGCGCCGGGAAGCCGGGTTCCCTGCACGATAGCAGCCACTTCGGCGTCGCGGCGCAGCTCGACGAGCAGGCTGGGCTGGCCCTGCGGTCGCGAGTCGAGGTATTGAATGACGTCGATGCCGCCTGGCGGCGCCTCGAGACCGCGCAGCTGCTCCGCGACGAAGCCGCTGAATGCCGCCTGCGAAAAGCGCTCGCGCTCGAGCGCCTTGGGCGTGACCACGACCATATAGCGGCGGAATTCCGGCGTGTCGCCCGCCATGAAGCGGCGCAGGTCGCCGTCCGTGATCGCGAACAGCAGGATGCGGTTGGACGCCGAGGTCTGCGCCTCGGCGAGCTCCTGCAGGCGCGGCGAGCCGGTGAAGGCGGTATCGGCGAATCCGGCCGGCGCGTCCAGGCCGATGCGCGCCTCGCCTACCTGCACCGCGAAGGGCGCCGCCCAGGCGGGCAGCCCGATCAGCAGAAGTACCGTAAACAGTTGCCTTATTTGCGACCCCGCTTTGCCGCAATCCTCAGCCGCAGCGCGTTCAGGCGGATGAACCCCGCGGCATCGGCCTGATTGTAGGCCCCTTTGTCGTCCTCGAAAGTGGCGATCGAGGCATCGAAGAGCGAGTCGTTCTTCGACGAGCGACCGGCGACGAGGACCGTTCCCTTGTACAGCCTCACCCGCACGCTGCCGTTGACCGGCTCCTGCGAGGCGTCGATCAGCCCCTGCAGCAGCCGGCGCTCGGGGCTGAACCAGTAGCCGTTGTAGATCAGGCGCGCGTAGCGCGGCATGAGGTCGTCCTTCAACGCGAGCACTTCCCGGTCGAGGGTAATCGACTCGATGGCGCGGTGCGCTTTCAGCATGATGCTGCCGCCGGGGGTTTCGTAGCAGCCGCGGCTCTTCATGCCGACGTAGCGGTTCTCGACCATGTCGAGCCGCCCGACGCCGTGCCGGCCACCGAGCCGGTTGAGCTCGGCGAGCGCCTGCGCGGGACTCGCCTTGCGGCCGTTGACGGACACGATGTCCCCTTTGCGGTACCCGAGCTCGACGTATTCGGGGCGGCGCGGCGCCTTTTCCGGCGATACGGTGATGCGCCACATCGATTCCTCGGGCTCGTACTGCGGATCCTCCAGCACGCCGCCCTCGTAGGAGATATGCAGCAGGTTGGCGTCCATCGAGTAGGGCACGGAAGAGGACGACCTGCGGCCTTTCTTCCTCTTGAACTCGACCGGGATGCCGTGCTTCTCGGCGTAGCGCAGCAGCTTGTCGCGCGACAGCAGGTCCCATTCGCGCCATGGCGCGATGATTTTCACGTCGGGCATCAGCGCATACGCGCCAAGCTCGAAGCGCACCTGGTCGTTGCCTTTGCCGGTGGCGCCGTGGGAAATCGCGTCGGCGTGGGTCTGCTGCGCAATTTTCACCAAGTATTGGGCTATCAGCGGGCGGGCAATCGAGGTGCCCAGGAGATATTCGCCCTCATAGACCGCGTTGGCGCGGAACATGGGGAACACGAAGTCGCGCACGAACTCCTCGCGCAGGTCCTCGATGAAGATATTGCTCTTCTTGATGCCCAGGCGCAGCGCCTTCCTGCGCGCCGGCTCGACCTCGCCACCCTGGCCGATGTCGGCGGTGAAGGTGATGACCTCGCAGCCGTATTGATCCTGCAGCCACTTCAGGATCACCGAGGTATCGAGTCCACCCGAGTACGCGAGAACGACCTTCCTGATCACGTTCTCTTCCCCAGCAGCAGGAACTCGAGCAGCGCCTTCTGCGTGTGCAGCCGGTTCTCGGCCTCGTCCCAGACCACCGACTGCGGCCCGTCGATCACCTCGGCCGCCACTTCTTCGCCGCGATGCGCCGGCAGGCAGTGCATGAACAGCGCGTCCTTCTTCGCCGCGCGCATCATCTGCGCGTCGACCTGCCAGTCCTGGAAATCGTGCCGCCGATCCTCGTTCTCGGACTCGAAGCCCATCGAGGTCCACACATCGGTGGTGACCAGGTCGGCCCCGCTGGCCGCCTGCATGGGGTCGGCGAAGGCCTCGCAGTTTCTGTTCGTTCTTTCCGATTCAACCTCGTACCCGGGCGGCGTGGAGACGTTGAGCTTGAAGTCGAAGAGCTCCGCCGCCTGCAGCCAGGTATTGCACACATTGTTCGAATCGCCGATCCAGGCCACGGTCTTGCCGCGGACCGGCCCACGCTGCTCGATCCAGGTGTAGACGTCGGCGAGGATCTGGCAGGGGTGGTACTCGTTGGTGAGGCCGTTGATCACCGGCACGCGCGAATTGCGCGCGAAGCGCTCGATGATGTCCTGCTCGAAAGTGCGCACCATGATCACGTCGCACATGCGCGAGATCACCTGCGCGGCGTCCTCTACCGGCTCGCCGCGCCCGAGCTGCGAGTCGCGCGTGTACAGGTAGATGGCTGCGCCGCCGAGCTGGTGCATGCCGGACTCGAAGGACATGCGCGTGCGCGTGGAGGGCTTCTCGAAGATCATCGCGAGCGTGCGATCCTCGAGCGGCCAGTATCGCTCGTAGCGCTTGAAGCGATCCTTGATCCAGCGCGTGCGGCCGAACACATGCTCATGGTCCTCGCGCGAGAAGTCCTTGAGCTGCAGGTAATGCCGCGGCGTCATTTTCCCCGCATCTTTCTGCTACGCGGCGGCGCGCTTGTCCAGGAATCGCTTGACCAGAGGCACCAGGCGCTCGAGCGCCATGCGGGCTTCCTCTTCCTTCATGACCAGGGGTGGCAGCAGCCGGATGACGCTGTCGGCGGTGACGTTGATGACGAGGCCCGCGTCGAGGGCCTCCTTCACCAGCTCGCCGCAGGGCTGGCCGAGGTCGACGCCGATCATCAGACCCATGCCGCGGAGGTCGGAAATTCCCTCGATCACGCTGAGCCCGCTGCGGAAGACTTCTCCAACATGCGCGGCATTCGCGAGCAGGCCTTCTTCCTTGATCGCATCGATGGTCGCCACCACCGCGGTCATGGCGAGCGGATTGCCGCCGAAGGTCGAGCCGTGGTTGCCGGGCTTGAATACGCCCTTCGCCCGCCCGCCGACGACGCAGGCGCCGACCGGCACGCCGGAGCCCAGGCCCTTGGCGAGCGGCACCACGTCGGGCAGGAAGCCGGCGTGCTGGTAGACGAACCACTTGCCCGTGCGGCCGAACCCGCACTGCACCTCGTCGGACATGAACAGCCATTCCTTGCGCTCGCAGATCTCCTTCAGCCCGCGCAGGTATTCCAGTCGCGAGACGTTGATGCCGCCTTCGCCCTGGATCGGCTCGATGAACACCGCGACCACGTTCTTGTTGTGCTCGGCGACCTGGCGCACCGCGTCGAGGTCGTTGAGCGGCACGCGCACGAAGCCCGACACCAGGGGCTCGAAGCCCGCCTGCACCTTGCGGCTCCCGGTGGCCGACAGCGTGGCGAGGGAGCGGCCGTGGAAGGCCTTTTCCATCACCACGATCGCGGGCTCGGCGATGCCGCGATCATGTCCGTACTTGCGGGCGACCTTGATCGCCGCCTCGTTCGCTTCCAGGCCCGAGTTGCAGAAGAACACCTCGTCCAGGCCGGTGATGGCGGCGAGGCGGTCGGCGGCGGCTTCCTGGTCCGGGATGCGCCACAGGTTGGAGGTGTGGAGCACGCCGCTCTCGATTCTTTCCAGCAGGGCTCTCTTGAACCTTGGATGGCCATAGCCGAGGGTGTTGACCGCGATGCCGGCCAGCGCATCGAGGTATTTCTTGCCGGCCTCGTCCCAAAGCCACACGCCTTCGCCGCGCACGAAGGCGACCGGCTGGCGCAGATAGGTGTTCATCACGTGGGACAATCGCCCCCCCAAAATGAAAAACGGCGGCACCGGCCGCCGTTCTCAAAATGCTAGCAGAAAACCGCCCGCCTCAGCCTAGCTTGTGCAGCGCTTTTTCCTCGGTTCGCCTGAGCACGCGGATGCAAGGCACGTAGCCTTCGTGGACCACGCCGTGCATCTCCATGCGCTTGTGGGAATGCAGCAGCCCGCTGAGGTAATCGAGGATCGAACCGGTGACCAGCTGCCCCGGCACCAGGATCGGAATACCGGGCGGGTAGGGGACGATCTGGTCGGCGCAGATGCGGCCGGCGAGCGCGCGGTTCACCCGCTCGCGGTCGTCGAACACCGGGACCAGCTCCCCGCCGCAGTAGTAGGCGTCGCGCGGCAGGTAGCGCAGCCGGGTGAAGCCGGGGATTTCCGGCGTCCGCACCAGCCGGCGCGGCGGGCGGCCGGCGCGGGCGATGCGCATCAGGGCGTCGTACAGGCGCGAGACCTTGGAGCGCGTGGTGCCTATCGTCAGCAGCAGCGTCAGCGTGTTGAAGGTCGATTTCTCGACCTGGATGTTGTAGCGCTCGAACAGCTCCTTCTGCAGGTCCTCCACCGTGTAGCCGCAGCCCGAGATATCGATGGTCACCTTGGTCGGGTCGAGCCGGATGCCGTCTTGCCTGACCGCCTCGGGCAGCAGGTCCTCCAGCTCGAGCACGCGGAACACACGCGTTGAATTGATCAATTTTCTTATTTCACTCGCCAGCTCCAGCGTGCGGCCGAGCAGCTTGTAGCCCTCCATCACCGCCTGCTTGCGCGCCACGTCGAGGCTGGCGATGAGCCCGTATTGCGGGCTGGTCGAGGTATGCATGTTGAAGTTCTCGCGAAACAGGTGCTCGCGGAACTCGGGGTCGTTGATGTGGATCATCGACGCCTGCGAGAATGCCGACAGCACCTTGTGCGTCGATTGCGTGGCGTAATCGGCGCCGGCCTCGAGCGCAGTAGGCCGGAACTCCGGGTGAAAACGCGCGAACCCGTACCAGGCCTCGTCGATGATCACCTTGATGCCCCTGGCGTGCGCCGCCTCGACGATGGGCGCCAGGTCGTAGCGCAGTCCGTCGTAGGTGCAGGAGGTCAGGATCAGCGCCTGCGCATCCGAATGCCTTCTTATTGCATTCAACAAGGTTTTTTTGGGCACCGGGCCATAGAGGCCGTACTTGTGGTTGAGCGCCGAGTCCAGGTAAACCGGGTGCGCGCCGGACAGGACCACGCCGTGGTGCACGCTCTTGTGGCAGTTGCGGTCGAGCAGCAGCTTCTCGCCCGGCGCGAGCAGGGTCTGGAAAATCACCTTGTTCGCCGTCGAGGTGCCGTTGGTGGCGAAAAAGGTGCGACGCGCGCCGAAGGCTTTCGCCGCCATGGCCTGCGCCTCGGAGATCACTCCCTTGGGCTCCATCAGCGAATCGAGCATCGGCACCGATACCGAGAGGTCTGCATCGAACACGTGCTCGCCCATGAACTCGTAGAAGTCGTTGACCCAGGGGCTGCCGCGCAGCGATTCGCCCGAGGAATGACCAGGCGTGTGCCACTGGTCCTTTGCCATCCAGACGTAATTCTTGAGCTGGTCGTAGAACGGCGTGCGCGCGCGCTCCTGGATCTGGGCGTTGAGGATGCGGTAGATACCGCGGTAGTCGCGCTCCTCGCGGTAGAAGTAGCCGTCGACCGATTCGGCAAACAGCGCGTCGACGACGTCGTCCTCCTTCTCCTGCGCGATCAGGATGTACACGTCCAGCTCGGGGCGAAAGCGCGTGATGCGCTGCACCAGGTCGAGCGCCGACATCTGCAGCTTCTTTTTTGAATTGGAACCCAGTGTGTAGAGCCGGTCGTCGACCAGCACCGCCTGGAACGTGCCGTCGGCCTCCAGGATCGAGAGCGCTTCCTTCGCCGTGGTCACGCCGGTGAAGCTGATGCCGAGGGGGTTGTCGAGGCTGCGCGCCGCGGCGTTCAGCCCCTTCACGAACTCGCGAAGCACGAGGTGCTCGTCGTTGATGACGAGGATGCGGCTCGAGGGTTTGGCCATTAATTGGTATTACTATAATCGCGCATGCCGCAAGCCGAGGCCGTCGAGCTCGTCATCCAGGGCGTCACGCTCGACGGCAAGCCTTTCCGCCCGAGCGATTGGGCCGAGCGCCTGTGCGGCGCCATGTCGGCATTGGGCGGCGATCATCACATGCAGTACTCGCCGTTCGTGTACCCGATCACCGCGAAAGGGGTGCGCTGCGTGGTGGTGGACGTGCGGCTGGAGGAGATCGAACCGGCGGCCTACCGCTTCCTGCTCAGTTTCGCCAGGGACAACGAGCTGCGCGTACGCGACGGGCGCATCGCCGAGCGCAGCAAGCTCGCGGAGCTGCAGCGTGTCGGCGATACCGCCTGACTACTTCAGCGCCTTGATGGCGTGCGCCAGCCGGCTCTTGTGGCGGTCACCCGCGTTGCGGTGGAGGATGCCTTTCGCCACGACGCGGTCGATGACGCGCTGCGACTCGCGCAGCACCTTGCCGGCGGCGGCCTTGTCGCCTGCGGCGACCGCCTTCGTGACGTTCTTGATCGCGCTGCGGACCGCGGTGCGCAGGCTCACGTTGTGCGCGCGGCGAACGACCGCCTGGCGGGCGCGCTTGCGGGCGGACTTGATGTTGGCCATGAAATCGTGCGTCCCTGGAAGAGGGCGCGAATATTAGCATGAACGGCCCTGTGGACGCATGAACCTCCTGAGGACTTTGGCGACCGTCAGCAGCCTGACGATGGTCAGCCGCGTGCTGGGCTATGTGCGGGACTTCTTCATCGCGCGCGTGTTCGGCGCGGGCGACGCCACGGACGCGTTCTTCGTCGCCTTCAAGATTCCCAACCTGCTGCGCCGCCTGTTCGCCGAGGGAGCGTTCTCGCAGGCCTTCGTCCCGCTGCTCGGCGCACACAAGCATCAGGACGAACAGGAAGCGAAACGCCTTATCGACGCGGTCGCGACGTTGCTTTTTCTCGTGCTCGTTGTCACCGCCGCCCTGGGCGTGGCTGCGGCGCCGCTGATCGTGTACGTCACCGCGCCAGGCTTCGCGCTCGATCCGACCAAGCCATTTGCCCTCACGGTGTCACTGCTGCGCATCACCTTTCCGTACATCCTGTTCATCTCTCTGGTCGCGCTTTCCGCCGGCATCCTCAATACCTGGAACCGTTTTTCGGTTCCCGCGATCACGCCGGCGCTGCTCAACGTCGCCTTCATTGTTGGCGCGGCTTTCTTTGCGGACTATTTCGACCCGCCGGTACTGGTGCTCGCATGGGCAGTTTTCGCTGGCGGGGTGTTGCAACTCGCATTCCAGGTGCCGTTCCTGTTGAAGCTGCGCTTGCTGCCGCGGTGGCGCATCGACTGGTCGCACCCCGGGCTGCGGCGGGTCTTGCTGCTGATGATCCCGGCGGCTTTCGGTGTCTCCGTGAGTCAGATCTCCCTGGTCCTCAACCAAATCTTCGCTTCTTTCTTGACCCCGGGAAGCATCTCCTGGCTCTATTACGCCGACCGGCTGATGGAGCTGCCCGCGGGGGTGCTCGGCGTCGCGGTCGGCACGATCCTCCTCCCCAGTCTCTCGAAGTACCACGCCGCGGCCAATACCACCGAATACAGCCGGCTCCTCGACTGGGGGCTGCGCATCACCGTGCTGCTCGCCGTTCCGAGCGCCGCGGCGCTCGCGGTGCTCGCGCTGCCGCTCATTGCAATGCTGTTTCATTACGGCCGCTTCGGCGTCGACGACGCCTGGATGACGCGCCAGGCGCTCGTCGCCTACAGCATCGGCCTGGTAGGCATGATCCTCGTGAAGATCCTCGCGCCCGGCTTCTACGCCAGACAAAACATCGCTACCCCGGTGAAAATCGGCATCATCACCCTGGTCCTCACACAGGCAATGAACCTGGTTTTCGTCGGTCCCTTGCGCCACGCCGGTCTCGCGCTCGCCATTGGGCTGGCCGCCTGCCTGAACGCGGCGCTGCTCTATCGCTACCTCAGGCGGGACGGTATCTACACGCCGCAGCCGGGATGGCCTGTGTTTCTCTTGAAAGTCGGTGCTGCCGTGGCTTTCATGGCGGTCGTGCTGTTCACCACGATGGGCGAGCCCGGCTGGTGGCTCGCTGCGCCCTGGCAGCACAAGGTGCCTGCGGTCCTCGGCCTGGTAGCGCTGGGGGCCGCCGTCTACGGCGGGTGTCTCGCGGCCTTCGGCTTCAGGCCGCGCGACTTCTCGCGCCGCGGAGCGCCCTGATGGGCGCGCCGCTGGGAGCTTTCGCCGAGCTACTCGCGCGCGACGATGCCCGCATCGATCTCGCGCGCGCCTGCCTGATGATCGCCCAGGACGCCTACCCGGGCCTCGAAGTCGATCGCTACCTCGGCGAGATCGAGCGCATGGCGCTGCGCCTGCGCGGACGCATGCAGCGAGGACTGCCGGGGGAAGAGTCTGTGGTCGCGCTCAACCGGTTCCTGTTCGACGATCTCGGTTACCGCGGGAACGCGCAGGACTATTACGATCCGCGCAACAGCTATCTCAACGATGTCATCGACCGCAAGACCGGGATTCCGATCACGCTCGCCATCCTTTACATGGAGGTGGGACGCCGCGTCGGGCTGGCTCTCGAGGGCGTGTCCTTTCCCGGGCACTTCCTGGTGCGGCTACGCGTACGCGGCGGCGTGCTGGTGCTCGACCCATTCTCGGGCGGCACGCCGCAGTCCGAGCGCGAGTTGCGCGAGCGCCTGCAGCGCGTGATTCCGCAAGGTGTCGCGGACGGCCTGGCGGTCGCCGAGCTGCCGCTCGATCAGTTCCTGGAACGCGCGACGACCCGGCAGATCCTGGCCCGTGTGCTGCGCAACTTGAAAGGCATCTACCGGGAAGCCGACAAGCCCGAGCGCATGCTGGACGTGCTCAATCGCATGCTGGTGGTCGCGCCCGACGCGAGCGCCGAGCTGCGCGACCGCGGCTTCGTCTATCAGCGGTTGGAGTGCTACCGCGCCGCGCTCAAGGACCTCAGCGACTACGTCGAGCGCGAGCCCGAGGCGCCCGACTTCGACGACGTGCGGGTGCGGATGCTCGAGCTCTCGGCGCTCTGTGCGCGGCTCAACTGAGCCCTTGCATTCACTCGCCGCTGCAGCTCAGGCTTGTAGCCCAGCGCAAAGAAGACTTCCGCCGCCAGGAAGATCGGGGCAACGAAGATCTGGAATAGATTGTCTGCGAGTGCAGGCCTGCGGCCTTCGAAGCCGTGACCGACGAGCTGGAGGATCCATCCGCCGACGAAGAGCAGCGCGAACCAGATCCAGCCGTGCATCGTTCCGAGCTCGGCGATCTGGTGGCCCGCCCAGACGAGGACGCCGGTCACCGCGAGCATTGCGAGCGCCAGCGGCACGTCGAGGAAGAAGTAATACAGCACCACCGCACCGGCGAACAGCATGGAGCCGGTGATCGTAACGCCGCCCGCTTCGAAGCGGATCCAGGCGAGCGGGATGAAAAGCGAGAGGATGATCGCCGGCACGCCGACAAAGTGCGTCGCCTTGTTGCGCGCGTCCTGGTGGTACGCGGCATAGACGCTCATCTGCTCTTCGATACTGCGCACAAAGACACTATAATTCAGTGTTTTAACCGCGTCCATGGTCGTTACGCACGGCTCTTTGCAGCGCGCCCGGGGCCGGTGTGCGCTGACGATCGGAAATTTCGACGGCGTGCACCGCGGCCATCGCGCGCTCATCGACCGCGTGATCGCGAAGGCGCGCGAAGCGGAGCTCATCGCCTGCGTCCTGACCTTCGAGCCGCATCCCAGGGAGTTCTTCGCCGCCGGCGCGGCGCCGGCGCGCATCACTCGCCTGCGCGACAAGCTGGAGCTGATGGCGCAGGCGGGCCTCGAGCGGGTGCACGTGGCGCGCTTCGACCAGCGCTTCGCCGCGCTGCCCGCGGAGCGCTTCGTCGAGGACGTGCTGGTGCGGGGACTCGGGGTGAGCTGGCTGCTGGTCGGGCGCGATTTCCGTTTCGGCGCGCGGCGCGCCGGCGATTTTGCGACGCTGCAGGCCGCCGCGCAGCGCCATGGGTTTTCCCTCGAAGCGATGCAGGACGTGCTGTTCGATGGCAAGCGCGTATCGAGCTCCGCCGTTCGGGCAGCGCTCCAGGCGGGCGATCTGCGCGGTGCCGAACGGCTGCTCGGCCATCCCTACACCATAAGCGGCCGAGTCGCCCACGGCGCGAAGCTCGGCCGCGGCCTGGGCTTTCCCACCGCCAATATCGTGTTGCGGCGGCCGCCGCCGATCGCCGGGATTTTCGTGGTGGAAGTCGACGAGCTCGGCCGCGGCGTGGCGAGCGTGGGTAGGCGTCCGACGGTGAACCCGGTGCCGATCCCGCTGCTCGAGGTGCATCTCTTCGATCACGATGCGGATCTTTATGGCGAGCATTTGCGCGTGCGCTTTCTGAAAAAGCTGCGCGACGAGGAAAAGTACGACGGTCTGCCTGCTTTGCAGGCGGCGATGGCGCGGGACGCCAAGCACGCAAGGGAGTTCTTTCTCAAGCATGGCTGATTACAAGGACACGCTGAACCTTCCGGAGACGCCGTTCCCGATGCGCGGGGATCTCGCCAAGCGCGAGCCCCAGTGGGTGAAGGAATGGCAGGGGAAGGGCGTCTACCAGCGCCTGCGCGCGGTGGCCAAGGGCCGGCCGCGCTTCGTGCTGCACGACGGGCCACCCTACGCGAACGGCGACATCCACATCGGCACCGCGGTCAACAAGATCCTAAAGGACATCATCGTCAAGTCGAAGATGCTGGCCGGCTTCGACGCGCCGTACGTGCCGGGATGGGACTGCCACGGCATGCCGATCGAGGTGCAGATCGAGAAGAAGCACGGCAAGAACCTGCCCACCGCGGAGACGCTGCGCCTGTGCCGCGCGTTCGCCACGGAGCAGATCGAGAGCCAGAAGAAGGACTTCAAGCGCCTTGGGGTGCTCGGTGACTGGGACCATCCGTACATGACGATGGCGCCGGGCAACGAGGCCGACGAGATCCGCGTGCTCGGGCGGCTTCTGGAGAAGGGCTACGTGTATCGGGGCCTGAAGCCGGTCAACTGGTGCTTCGACTGCGGCTCGGCGCTCGCCGAGGCGGAAGTCGAGTACGAGGATCGGAAAGACCCCGCGATCGATGTCGGCTTTCCGTTTCTCGAGAATGAAAAGCTGGCGAAGGCGTTCAACGCCAAAATCGAGAAGCCCGGATTCGCCGTCATCTGGACCACCACACCGTGGACGCTGCCTGCCAACCAGGCGCTCAATGTCCACCCGGAGGTCATCTACAACCTCGTCGACACGCCGCGCGGGCTGCTGATTCTCGCAGCCGACCTGCAGGAAGCCTGTCTGAAGCGGTATGGCCTCCAGGGGAGGGCGATCGGCAGCTGCAAGGGCGCGGCCCTCGAGAACATCCGCTTCACGCATCCGTTCTACGACCGCGAGTCGCCGGTCTATCTCGGCGAGTACGTCACGCTCGACACCGGCACCGGCATCGTGCACTCGGCGCCGGCCTACGGCGTTGATGACTTCGAATCCTGCCGCCGCTACGGCATGAAGGATGACGCGATCCTCACGCCGGTGCTGGGCGATGGGAAGTTCGCCGCGTCGCTGCCGCTCTTCGGCGGCCTGTCGATCTGGGACGCGAATCCGAAGATCGTCAAGGCGATCGAGGAGAAAGGCGCGCTGCTTGCGGTGGACTGGAAGCACACGCACAGCTACATGCACTGCTGGCGCCACAAGACGCCGGTGATCCTGCGCGCGACCACGCAGTGGTTCGCGTCGATGGACAAGCCCGTGAAGGGAGAATCTTTGCGGGCGACGGCGCTCCGCGGGATCGAGAACACCGAGTTCTTCCCCTCGTGGGGGCAGGCACGACTGCAGGGCATGATTGCGCACCGTCCCGACTGGACGCTGTCGCGCCAGCGGCAGTGGGGCGTGCCGATGCCGTTCTTCCTGCATCGCGAGACCGGCGCGCTGCATCCGCGCACGCCCGAGCTGCTGGAGCAGGTGGCGAAGCGGGTCGAGAAGGGCGGCATCGAGGCCTGGCAGAGCGTTACAGCCGAAGAGCTTCTCGGCGCTGAAAGTGCTCACTATGAGAAGAGCCGCGACACCCTGGATGTGTGGTTCGACTCGGGCTCGACGCACTTCACCGTGATGCGCGGCTCGCATCGCGACGACACGCGCTTCCCGGCCGATCTCTACCTCGAGGGCTCGGACCAGCACCGCGGCTGGTTCCACTCGTCGCTCCTCGTCTCATGCATGCTGGACGGCGTGCCGCCGTACAAGGGCCTGCTCACGCACGGTTTCGTGGTCGACGGCGAAGGCCGCAAGATGTCGAAGTCCAAGGGCAACGTGGTCGCGCCACAGAAGGTGTCGGAGACGCTGGGGGCCGAGATCCTGCGCCTGTGGGTCGGCAGCACCGACTATTCGGGCGAGCTGTTCATCTCGGACGAGATTCTCAAGCGGGTGGTGGAGACCTACCGCCGCATCCGCAATACCCTGCGCTTCCTGCTCGCGAATACGTCCGATTTCGACCCGGCGCGGAATTCCGTTCCGGTCGAGCGCATGGTCGAGGTCGATCGCTACGCGCTCGCGCTGACGGCGAAGTTGCAGGAGGCTGCGACCGCGGGCTACCAGAACTATCAGTTCCACCAGGTGATGCAGCGCATCCAGGCCTTCTGTTCCGAGGAGCTGGGTGCCTTCTACCTCGATATTCTGAAGGATAGGCTCTACACCTGCGGCGCCGACTCGCACCCGCGCCGCTCGGCGCAGACGGCGCTGTACCACATCACTCAGGCCCTGGTGCGGTTGATGGCCCCGATCCTGAGCTTTACGGCCGAGGAGGCATGGCGCGTATTCGCCGGGGAGGACAAGGGCAGTGTATTCGAGACTATTTGGTACTCGATCCCCGATCCGAAACTCGACGAGGCGACGTTCGCGAGCTGGGGAACGGTGCGCGAGCTGCGCGAGATCGTCACCAAGGGCATCGAGGAGCGGCGGGTGCGCAAGGAGCTCGGCTCTTCGCTTGCGGCTGAGGTCGACATCTGGGCGAACGGCTCGGCCTACGACGCGCTCGCGCGCCTCGGCGACGAATTGCGCTTCGCATTCATCACCTCCCGCGCCACGGCGCACCGCGCCGAAGGCCCTGTCCGGGTCGAGGTCACGCCAAGCGCGCACCGCAAGTGCGACCGCTGCTGGCAC
Organism: Burkholderiales bacterium; assembly: GCA_035632815.1. Classification (GTDB taxonomy): domain Bacteria; phylum Pseudomonadota; class Gammaproteobacteria; order Burkholderiales; family SG8-39; genus SCGC-AG-212-J23. The sequence goes on from DASQGB010000435.1 coordinate 13,147, forward strand.
TACCGGCCTGACGTCAATGACGAGGCGCTGTGCGCGCGCTGCCAGTCGAATCTGCGCGCCGACGGCGAGAAGCGGAAGCATGCCTAGCGCCTGGCGGTGGTTCGCGTTGTCCGCGGCGATCGTCGCCGCGGATCAGCTTACCAAGTGGATTGTGCTCGAGCGCTTCGCGCCGGGGGAGCGGCTGGAAGTGACGGGCTTCCTCAACTTGGTGCTGGTGTTCAACAAGGGCGCCGCATTCAGCCTGCTCGCGCAGGCGCCGGGGTGGCAGACGCCGCTGCTGATCGGCTTCGCGCTGGTCGCCGCGGTGGTCGTCTCGGTGTTCCTGCTGCGCACCGAGGGCAGCCGGATACTGCGCGCCGGCCTCGCGCTCATCCTGGGCGGCGCGCTCGGGAACGTGATCGACCGCTTGCGTTTCGGCCACGTGGTCGATTTTGTCGATCTGCATGCCATGGGCGTGCACTGGCCGGCGTTCAATGTGGCGGATTCGGCGATCACGCTGGGAGCGGCGCTGCTGATCCTCGACGGCTTCGTGCATCATGAAAAGCGAACTCGCGCTCCTTCTTAGGGCGCTCGCCTTCGCCGCTCACAAGCACCGCGATCAGCGGCGCAAGGACGCCGCAGCCTCGCCTTACATCAACCACCCGATCGCGCTCGCCAATGTGCTGGTGAACGAGGGGGGCGTGTCCGACCCCGAAGTGCTGTCCGCCGCCCTGCTGCACGACACGGTGGAGGACACCGCGACTACCCTTGAGGAGCTGGA
>DASQGB010000436.1:0-10785 GCA_035632815.1 Burkholderiales bacterium
GGGCTACAGCCCGCCGTTCTGCTGCGCCACCATGCAGTACAGCATCGGAATCGACAGCATGGTGTTAAAGCGCGAGGTCAGCATGGCCACGCGCGCCGCTTTGGTCTTCTGTTCCGGCGGCACGGTGACGATGCCGAGCGCCTTCTTCTGATTCGGCCAGATGATGAACCAGACGTTGAAGGCCATGATCAGGCCGAGCCACATGCCGATGCCGATCGCCCTGTTAGGCGCCTGCAGGCTGAGCGCGCTTACGAGGTAGCCCGGATACATGCTGGCGAGAATCAGTCCGGTGAGTAGCGTGGCAGCGGCGCCCCAACGGAACCAGAACAGCACCGCCGGCGCGATTACCTTGCCAATCGCCGGCTTCTGCTCGTCGGGGATCTTCGGCATCGACGGGATCTGCACGAAGTTGAGGTACCACAGCAACCCGATCCACATCACCCCCGACAGGACATGCAGCCAGCGCATGAAGAACCGCCAGTAGTTCATGTCGCCGAGCTTGTTGAAGGTACCGGCGATCAGCATGATCACTATCAGGATGACGACGCCTGCGGAGAGCGTGCGGCCTAAGGACTGGAATATCGCACCCATGGTTTTCTCCCTCTTTTATGATGGGTTTGAGGCGAAAAAGTCTAGCACTGTTCAACCGCCGCCGCTGAGAGCACCGGAGGCGGCCGCGGGCAGCACACCAGGGTTATGCTGGCATTGTGCCCAAGCTCGCCGCGAATCTTTCGATGCTGTTTCCGCAGCTGGACTTCCTCGACCGCTTCGCCGCCGCCGCGGCAGCCGGTTTCCGTTACGTCGAGTACCAGTTTCCGTACGCCCATGCGGCAGGCGATATCGCGCAACGCGCACGCGAGGCGGGAGTCGAAGTGGTGCTGCACAACCTGCCTGCGGGCGACGCGGCCAAGGGCGATCGCGGAATCGCCTGCCTCCCCGGGCGCGAGGGCGAGTTCTGCGAGGGCGTCGAGCGCGCCATCGACTACGCGACGGCCGCCGGCTGCCCGCGGCTCAACTGCCTGGCCGGGCTGGCGGGCGCGGAGCGGCGGCACTTCGATACCCTGGTGCAGAACCTGCGCTTCGCGGCGCGCAAGCTCGGCGCCGCGGGATTGCAGCTGATGATCGAGCCGATCAACACGCGCAGCGTCCCCGGCTTCTTCCTCACCGGCACGCGACAGGCGATCGATGTGCTCAACGCCGCCGGCGAGGGCAACGCCTTTCTCCAGTACGACGTGTTCCACATGCAGATCATGGAAGGCAACCTGGCGAAGACCATCGAGCGCCTGCTGCCGCGCATCGGCCACATCCAGATCGCCGACGTACCCGAGCGCAACGAGCCCGGCAGCGGCGAGATCAACTTCGACTTCCTGTTGCGGCATCTCGATGCCATCGGATATTCCGGCTGGGTGGGATGCGAATACAATCCAAGAGGTGACACGGTCCAAGGGCTGAAGTGGGCGAAGTCCTATCTCCAGTAAGGCAGCGTGAAGTCGCTGCGGCATTGCGTGCTTTTCTCCCGGCGCACGCGGTGCTCTACGAGGAAGAAGACACCCGGCCTTACGAATGCGACGGCTTGACCGCGTACCGCCAGCTGCCGATGGTCGTCGCCCTGCCGGAAACCGAAGAGCAGGTGCGCCAGGTGCTGAAGGCCTGTTCCGCCATGGGCGTGCCGGTGGTGCCGCGCGGCGCGGGCACAGGGCTCTCAGGCGGCGCGCTGCCGCCGGGCGACGGCGTGCTGCTGTCGATGGCGAAATTCATGCGCATCATGCAGGTCGATCCGCGCGCCGCCACCGCGATCGTGCAGCCGGGCGTGCGCAACGCAGCGATCTCGGCGGCCGCCGCGCGTTTCGGGCTCTACTACGCGCCGGATCCTTCGAGCCAGATCGCGTGCACCATCGGCGGCAACGTCGCCGAGAACTCGGGCGGGGTGCACTGCCTGAAGTACGGCCTTACCCTGCACAACGTGCTGCGCCTGCGTGGCTTCACCATCGACGGCGAGCCGGTGGAGCTGGGTGCGGCGGCCCCCGACGCCCCGGGCTACGACCTTCTCGCGCTCGCTATCGGCTCGGAGGGCATGCTCCTGGTGGTCACGGAAGTAACCGTCAAGCTCCTGCCCGAGCCGCAATGTGCTCGGGTGATCATGGCTTCGTTCGGCGATGTCGAAAGCGCGGGCCAGGCGGTCGCCGCAGTGTTCGCCGCCGGCATCATCCCGGCGGGCCTGGAGATGATGGACCGGGCGGCGACCCGTGCGGTGGAGCAGTTCGTTGGCGCCGGCTACGACCTCGATGCAGCGGCGATCCTGCTTTGCGAGTCCGACGGCATGGCCGAGGAAGTCGAGGACGAGATCCGCCGCATGCAGGATGTGCTGCAGCGCTCGGGCGCGACGCGCATGAGCGTGTCGCGCGACGAGGCGGAGCGACTGCGGTTCTGGTCCGGCCGCAAGGCGGCGTTTCCCGCCATGGGCCGCCTGTCACCAGACTATTACTGCATGGACGGCACCATCCCGCGCAAGCGCCTGGGCGAGGTGCTGACTTTCATCGGCGAGCTGGAAAGGAAATACGGCCTGCGCTGCCCCAACGTGTTTCACGCCGGTGACGGCAATCTGCACCCGCTGATCCTGTTCGACGCCAGCGATCCCGACGAGCTGCACCGCACGGAGCAGTTTGCCGCCGAAGTGCTGGAGAAATGCGTGGCCGTGGGCGGCACGATTACCGGTGAGCACGGCGTCGGCGTCGAGAAGATCAATCAGATGTGCGTGCAGTTCGGTTCCGACGAGCTCGAGCTGTTCCTCGCGGTAAAGGGCGCCTTCGATCCCGCCGGTCTGCTCAATCCGGGCAAGGCGGTGCCGACGCTCGCGCGTTGCGCCGAATACGGGCGCATGCACGTCCACGGCGGCAAGCTCGCGTTCCCCGAGCTGCCGCGGTTTTGACGCTCGAGCATCTACAGGAACGCATCCGCGACGCCGCGGGCCGCGGCAGCGCGCTTCGTCTGCGCGGCGGCGGCAGCAAGGATTTCTACGGCAACGAGCCGCGCGGCGAGATTCTCGACACGCGCGGCTATGCCGGCATCGTCAGCTACGAGCCCACCGAGCTGGTGGTCACTGCACGCTGCGGAACTTCGCTTCGCGAACTGGAGGAAGCTCTTTCTCAATATCACCAGTATCTCCCCTTCGAACCGCCGCACTTCGGCGAGGCGAGCCTTGGGGGCTGCGTCGCCGCAGGGTTGTCGGGTCCGCGCCGGGCAAGCGCGGGCGCGCTGCGCGATTACTTGCTCGGAACGAAGCTCGTCGATGGGCGCGGCCGGATTCTGAGCTTCGGCGGTCAGGTGATGAAGAACGTGGCCGGGTACGACGTGTCGCGGCTGCTTGCCGGCTCGCTCGGCACGCTCGGGCTGATCGCGGAGGCCTCGCTCAAGGTACTGCCGAGGCCGCAAAGCGAGCTCAGCCTGCGGCTCGAGCTGTCGCAGGAGCGCGCGCTCGAGGCCTTCGCGCGCTGGGCGGGCGAGCCGTTGCCGATCACAGCCACGGCGTGGCATGACGGCGGCCTCGGGGTGCGCCTATCCGGCGCTTCGGCCGCGGTGAGCGCTGCGGCCCAGAAAATCGGCGGCGATCGCGTGCCTGAAGGCGAGGCAAGCGCCTTCTGGAGTGCGCTGCGCGAGCATGCGGACCCGTTTTTCGCCGGCCCCGAGCCGCTATGGCGGATCGCAGTGCCGCCGGTGGCTGCGCCGTTCTCGCTGCCGGGCAGGCAGCTCCTGGAGTGGAACGGGGCGCTGCGCTGGCTGAAGTCGCCTGCGGCAGCACAGGCCGTGCGCGAAGCGGCGAAGCGCGCGCAGGGCCATGCCACGCTGTTCCGAGCCGCCGACAAGTCGAGCGGCGCCTTCGCGCCGCTGGAGCCGGTGCTGATGCGCCTGCATCGCAAGCTGAAGGAAGCCTTCGACCCCGCCGGGATCTTCAATCCCGGCCGGCTGTATGCGGAGCTCTAGGTCTTGGCCAGCTTTTTCTTCTCGATCTCGACTGCGGCGCGCGCCTGCGCGGCGAACCGGCTGTCGGGATACCGCGCGATGAGGCGCGCGTACAGCTGGATGGAGAGCGTCGGTTCGCCCGCTGCCGCGGTCTTGGCCGCGGCGTCGAACAGAAGTCCGGGATTGGGTGAGGGTGGCGGCGCAGCCGGTGGCGTCGCGGCCGCAGGCTTCGCTTGGGCGACGAGCGCTGCCATGCGCTGTTCGGCCGCCCGTTCGCGCTCGGCCCAACGGCGCTTCCAGGTCCAGAACCAGTACCCGAGCGCGCCGATACTCGCTATCACCAGCAGCCATGCGGCCTGCTTCATGCAAAAAGTATAGCGACGCCATGCAGACGCAGCTCGTCGATCTCATCCGCGATACCGCCGAAGGGCGCGAAGCGCAAGCCATCCTGCTCAAATGCGTGCATTGCGGGTTCTGTACCGCCACCTGCCCGACCTACCAGGTGCTGGGCGACGACCTCGACAGTCCGCGCGGGCGCATCTATCTGATGAAGCGCGCGCTCGAAGGGGCGCCGGTGACCGCGAAGACCCGGCTGCATCTCGATCGCTGCCTGACATGCCGGGCGTGCGAGACAACCTGCCCTTCGGGCGTACGCTACGGGCGGCTCGTAGATATCGGGCGCGCATTCGTCGAGGCGCGCACGACGCGCAGCCCGTGGGACCGCGCGAAGCGCGCGCTGCTCGCCTTCGCCCTGCCGCGCACATGGCTGTTCGCGGCGGCGTTGAGACTCGGGCAGCTTGCGCGCCCTGTCCTCAAGGCGAAGATCCCGTCAGTCAGGCCGGCAGGGTCCTGGCCGCAGCCGCGCCACCCGCGCAAGATGCTGGTCCTTGCGGGATGCGTGCAGCCCGCCCTCGCGCCGTCGATCAATGCCGCGGCGGCGCGCGTCCTCGATCGGCTGGGCATCTCGCTCATCGAGGCAGCCGGCGCCGGATGCTGCGGCGGCATCCGCTTTCACCTGAACCGCCAGGAGGATGGGCGCGACGACATGCGTGCGCTGATCGACGCCTGGTGGCCGGCGGTCGAAAGTGGCGAAGTGGAGGCGATCGTGATGACCGCGAGCGGTTGCGGGGTCACGGTAAAGGACTATGTTCATCTGCTCGCGCATGATCCCGCCTATCGCGACAAGGCCGAGCGCATCTCTTCGATGACGAAGGACTTGTGCGAAGTCATCGACGCAGTGCCGGAAGGGAAAAATCTCGGCAGGGTCGCTTTCCAGTCCCCCTGCACCTTGCAGCACGGCCAGCAGATCCGCGGCAAAGTCGAGACGCTGTTGCAGCGCGCGGGCTACGAGCTCACCGCGGTGGACGATGCGCATCTGTGCTGCGGCTCGGCCGGCACGTATTCCTTGCTCCAGCCGGAGTTGTCGGGGGAGCTGCGCCGGCGCAAGCTCGCCGCGCTGGAGGCCGAGCAGCCGCAGCGCATCGCCACCGCCAATATCGGCTGCCTGACGCACCTCCAGGGTGGCACCGCCACCCCGGTGCGCCATTGGATCGAGCTTCTCGACGAGGCGCTGCGGCGTAAAATGCCGTCATGACTGCCGAGGTGGTGCGAGTCGCCTGTCCGCACGATTGCCCCGATACCTGCGCAATGCTGGTGACCGTTGAAAACGGCGTCGCCACCCGGATCCAGGGCGACCCCGGGATGCCCTTCACCGAAGGCACCCTGTGCACCAAGGTGGCCCACTACCTCGAGCGCACGTACGCGCCCGACCGGCTGCTCTATCCGCAAAAAAGAATCGGCAGGAAAGGCAGGGGCGAGTTCAGGCGCATCACCTGGGACGAAGCGCTAGACGAGATCGCGGCTCGGCTAAAGGCGGTCGCGGCGGAAAACGCGGAGTCCATCCTGCCCTGTAACTATGCCGGCACCATGGGCATGGTGCAGTACAGCTCGATGGACCGGCGCTTCTTCCACAAGCTAGGCGCCTCGCTGCTCGATCGCACGCTCTGCTCAAGCGCCGGCAAGTCCGGCATCAAGGCGACCCTCGGCGGCTCGGTGGGCATGGACCCCGAGCGCTTCGACGAGGCCCGGCTGATCGTGCTTTGGGGCGCCAACCCCGTTGTCTCCAATCTTCACCTGTGGTCGCGGGTGCAAGCCGCGAAGCGGCGCGGCGCCAAAGTGGTGGCGATCGACCCCTACCGCAGCCTGTCGGCCGAGAAGTGCACGCAGCATATCGCGCTCCTTCCGGGCACCGACGGCGCGCTCGCCCTCGGCATGATGCACGTCCTGATCGCCGAGGACCTCGTCGATCGCGATTACATCGAGCGCTACACCATCGGCTTCGAAGCGCTGCGCAAGAGAGTGCTGGCCGAGTACCCGCCCGAGCGCGTGGCGCAGATCTGCGGCATCAGCCTGCAGGAAGTGATCGAGCTGGCGCGCGACTACGGCACCACGCGGCCCGCGGCGATCCGGCTCAACTACGGCATGCAGCGGCATAGCGGCGGCGGGCTCGCCGCGCGCACCATCGCCTGCCTGCCCGCACTGGTCGGCGCCTGGCGCGAGGCCGCCGGCGGCATCGTGCTGACGACCGCTGATTTTTTCGGATTCGACCACGCCGCGCTCGAGCGCGCGGACCTGCTCGCCGGCCGGCGCCCGCGCGTAATCAACCACTCGAAGCTCGGTGATGCGCTGACCTCGGCCGAGCCGCCAATACGCGCGACGATCGTCTACAACAACAATCCGGTCGCCGTATGCCCCGATTCCGACAAGGTGATCGCGGGCTTCTCGCGCGAGGATCTGTTCACCGTGGTGATGGATCATTTCCAGACCGATACCGCCGACTACGCCGACATCCTGCTGCCGGCCACTACGCAGCTCGAGCACTACGACGTGCACAAGTCCTACGGCCACCTCTACGTGCTCGCCAACAATCCGGCGATCGCGCCGCTGGGCGAATCTCTGCCCAATTCGGAAGTCTTCCGGCGCCTCGCCGCGCGCATGGGGTTCGACGAGCCCTGCTTCCGCGATTCGGACGAGGACATCTGCCGCACCGCGCTCGCCTCGCGCAGCGGCCGCATGAGCGGCGTTGAATGGGAAACGGCTAAGCGCGACGGCTGGCAGCGGCTCGCAGTTCCGCCGCGCTTCGCGCCCTTCGCCGAAGGCGGTTTCCCGACGCCGTCGGGCAAGTGCGAGTTCTACAGCACCTGGCTGGACGAGCAGGGGGTGGACCCGCTGCCGTTCTACAACCCGCCGTTCGAATCGCCCGGCGAGACGCCGCTCGCGCGCAAGTATCCGCTCGCTTTCCTGTCGCCACCCGCGCGCCACTTCCTCAACTCGAGCTTCGCCAACATGGCGCGCTTCCGCGAGTTCGAGCGCGAGCCGCACCTCGACATGCACCCGGCCGACGCCGCAGAGCGCGGCATCGGCGACGGCGACCGGGTGCGGGTCTACAACGATCGCGGCGGCTACACGCTCAAGGCTCGCGTCAACGGCAAGCCGCGACGCGGCGTGGTGGTCGCGCCTTCGGTGTGGTGGAAGAAATACTCGCGCGACGGCGGCAATGCCAACAATGTTACCTCGCAGCGCACCTCGGATCTCGGCGGCGGCGCCACGTTCTACGATTGCCTGGTGCAAGTCGAGCGCGTCGAGACCCCTGTTTCCTAACTCCTTCGCCCGCCTGGCGGGGTTCCTGCTGCCCTACCGCGCCAGAATCGGCGCGGCGCTGGTCGCGCTGCTGATCGCGGCGAGCAGCGTCCTCGCGCTCGGCCAGGGGCTGAGGCTGGTCATCGACAACGGCTTCGGCAGCGGCGACCCGCGGCTGCTCGACCAGGCGCTCGCGGCGATCATCGGCGTGGCGCTCGCGCTGGCGACGGCGACCTGGTTCCGCTTCTACCTGATGATGAGCGTCGGCGAGCGCGTGGTCACCGACCTGCGCCGCGCCGTGTTCGACCACCTGCTCGGGCTCGATCCGGCATTCTTCGAGGCGACGCGCACCGGCGAAGTGCTGTCGCGCCTGACCAACGACGCGACCCTTCTGCAGCAGGTGATCGGCTACGGCTTTTCGATGTTCATCCGCAACGCCCTCATGATGGCCGGCGCGGCAGTGATGCTGTTCGTCACCAGCTGGAAGCTCGCCCTGTTCGTGCTGCTCGGCGTGCCCGCGACGCTCATTCCGATCCTGCTGCTCGGCGCGCGCGTGCGGCGCCTGTCGCGCGACAGCCAGGACCGCGTGGCGGACGTATCGGCGTACGCCGACGAGGCGGTGCACGAGATCCGCACGGTGCAGGCTTACGCGCACGAGGACGCCGACCGCGAGGGCTTCGCGCGCCAGGCGGAGGCTGCCTACCGCAGCGGCGTTGCGCGCATCCACCAGAAGGCCTGGCTGATCTCGTCGGTGATGCTGATCGCTTTCAGTGCCGTCGGCATCATCCTCTGGGTCGGAGGGCACGACGTGCTCGCCGGCCGCCTCACCGAAGGAGAGCTCTCGGCCTTCGTGTTCTATGCGGTGGTGGTGGCGGGCGGAGCAGGCACGGTGTCGGAAGTCTGGGGCGAGCTGCAGCGCGCGGCCGGCGCCACCGAGCGGCTGATGGAGCTACTCGAGACGCGGCCGCGGATCGTCGCACCGGCGAACCCGATCCTGCCGCCGCCGCGGGCGCTGCGCGCGGTGGAATTCGACGATGTCAGCTTCTCGTATCCCGCGCGTGCGGACGTTGCGGCGCTCGAGCGCTTCACGCTGCGCGTGGCGCCCGGCGAGCGCGTGGCGCTGGTGGGGCCCTCCGGCGCCGGAAAATCCACCGTGCTCGCGCTGCTGCTGCGCTTTTACGATCCGCAGCAAGGTGCGGTGCGCATCGACGGCACCGATGCCCGCAAGATGGACCCGCGCGCGCTGCGCCGCCTGATCGCCGTGGTGCCGCAGGAGCCGGTGATCTTCGCCGCCAGCGTGCTCGACAACCTGCGCTATGGCAGGCCGCAGGCGACGCGCGACGAGGTGCTGCGCGCATGCGAAACCGCATACGCCCTCGAGTTCATCGATCGCCTGCCGCAGGGTTTGGAGACCCCGCTCGGCGAGCGCGGGGTTACGCTCTCGGGCGGCCAGCGCCAGCGACTCTCGATCGCCCGCGCACTGCTCGCCGACCGGCCGATCCTTCTGCTGGACGAAGCGACCAGCTCGCTCGACGCGGCGAGCGAACGCATGGTGCAGCAGGCCCTCGACGCCCTTGAAGCCGGGCGCACCACTCTGGTTATCGCGCACCGCCTGGCAACCGTGCAGCACGCCGACCGCATCGTGGTGATGGATCGGGGCGCCATCGTCGCGCAAGGCACGCACGAGGAGCTGATGCGCCAAGACGGCCTCTACGCCAGCCTCGCCCGCCTGCAGTTCCTCGGCGCCGCGCCGCGGTCGCTTGAACGTGTTGCTTAGACTGCTCACCGCCTTCGCGCTCGCCAGCGGCGCTGCGCAGGCGCAGACGCTGACGGTCGGTTCCAAGCGCTTCACCGAGTCGTACATCCTTGGAGAGATCATCACTCAAACCGTAAACGGCGCGCACAAGCCGGGATTGGGGAACACCGCGATCCTGCTCGAGGCGCTGAAGGCCGGCTCGATCGACGTCTATCCGGAGTACACCGGCACCATCGCGCGCGAGATCCTGAAGTCGGAAGAGCGGCTCGACCTAGCGCAAATCAACCGCCGCCTCGCGCCGCTCGGGCTGGCTGCGTCCACCCCTCTGGGCTTCAGCAACAGCTATGCGCTCGGCATGCGGCGCAAGGATGCCGAGCGGCTGTCGATCAGGAAGATCTCCGATCTACCGAAGCATGCCGGACTGCGCTTGGGGCTGTCGCACGAATTTCTCGGCCGGCGCGACGGCTGGCCCGGCCTGCAGGCTGCCTACCAGCTGCCGCACAAGCCGCGCGGTCTCGATCACGGCATCGCCTACGAGGCGCTCGCCGCGGGCGATATCGATGTCATGGACCTGTACACCACCGACGCCAAGATCGAGCGCTACGCGATCGTGGCGCTGGCCGACGACCGCAGCTTCTTTCCCGCTTACGACGCGGTGCTGCTGTATCGCGCCGATGCGCCGCGGCGCTTTCCCGAAGCACTTGCTTCTTTTACAAAATTACAGAACAAGATCGATGCGCAAACTATGGTGCGCCTCAATGCGCGCGCCGAGCTCGACAAGGTCTCCTTCGCTGACGTGGCTCGGGAGTTCCTGGGTTCCAAAGTACAAACCCAAAAGGGCTTCTGGAGCGCGTTGTTCGCGCCCGACTTTGGCCGCCTGCTCGCCGAGCATCTCTGGCTGGTGTTCGCCTCGCTCGCCATCGCCGTGCTGATCGGCATTCCACTCGGCCTGATCGCCGCCAAGTACGCGTGGGTGGCGCAGCCGGTGCTCATTTTCACCGGCCTGGTGCAGACCATCCCTTCGCTCGCCTTGCTCGCCTTCCTCATTCCGATTACCGGAACGATCGGCGTCTGGCCGGCGCTGATCGCGTTGTTTCTGTACGCGCTGCTGCCGATCACGCGAAACACGCACACCGGGATCGTCCAGGTGCCGCGGGGCCTGGTGCAGGCAGGGACCGCGCTCGGCTTGACCCCTGGAACAATACTGCTTCGGGTCGAAATACCCCTCGCGCTTCCTACCATCATGGCGGGAGTGAAGACCTCCGCGGTGATCAACGTCGGCACCGCGACCATCGCCGCGTTCATCGGCGCCGGCGGATTCGGCGAACGCATCTCGCAGGGACTGGCGCTGAACGATCACGCCGTGCTGCTCGCCGGCGCGCTGCCGGCGGCGGCGCTGGCGCTCGCGGTGCACGCGCTGTTCGAGCTCG
>DASQGB010000437.1:0-3443 GCA_035632815.1 Burkholderiales bacterium
CACGCCGGCCTTCTTCAGCTTGCCGGCGAGCTGCTCGCCTTCCGAGCGCAGCGGGTCGATCTCGGCCGTAATGATGGTCGCGGGAGGCATCCCGCTCAGGTCCCTGGCGCCGAGGATCGAGACGCGCGGGTTCTTGCCGTCCTTCTCCGATTCGAGGTAGTGGCCGAAGAACCACTCCATGCCCTCCTTGCCAAGCGGCTTCGCCTTCTCGTTCTGCTTGTAGGAGGGAGTGTCGAAGCCGTAGTTGGCGACCGGGTAGACCAGCACCTGGTGCACCGGCATCTGCACCTTCTTCTCCCGCGCCATGAGGCCGATCGCGGCCGCCATGTTGCCGCCGGCGCTTTCGCCGGCGACGGCCACTCGCCTGGGGTCGCCGCCCAGGCTCTTCGCGTTCGCCAGCACCCATCGATACGCCGCGAAGCTGTCCTCGTGCGCGGCGGGAAACGGATGCTCCGGCGCCTGGCGGTAATGGCTCGACACCACGATCGCGTTCGCGGCATTGGCGATCGCGCGCGGCGACGCATCGTAGACATCCAGATCCGCGATCACCCAGCCGCCGCCGTGTATGTAGTGCACCACTGGAAGGGATTGCCCTTTGCCGCCCGCCGGCCAGTAGATGCGGATCGGAATTTCCCCGCCCGGGCCTTTGATCTTGCGGTCTTCCATCTTGCCGACTCGCTCGGGCTCGGTGCTCTTGCCCTGCTTCTTCAGCAGCGCCATGACCGCGTCGGCAGGCGTCGGCTGCATGCGCGCCTGAGCGGGGCTCAGGTTCTCGATCGGCTTCGGACCGAGCGCCTCCAGCTCGTCCAGCACGGCTTTCATCTCCGCCTTGGGCGTGGGTGCGTCGGCGGCGTCAGCCGAAAAGATTGCGAATACCAGCGAGCCAAGGGCTACGGCAATTCGATAGAGCACAGCGTTCTCCTAGGAATGATTCACGGGATCAAAAAAAGGCGCTTGATTCGTTCATGACGACCTTGGTAGCGGGGGCTTGGCGTAACGGGTGCAAGCCAGATGCCACCGTCGCCGCGAACGCCGCGCCGACGTCGCCCGTCCGACGACCCGCCTATTGTTCGGGATCAGACATGACAGCGAGTTACAAGCATCCGGCGTTGTCCGTAGGGCGGACAATCGCTGTCAAGGAATTACAAAAAATCGATGTTTTCGTGACTGCCGGACTAGAGCCGTCTTGGCTAGAATCGCCGCCGCCTTGGGGGAGAAAAGGCAGCGACTTGGCAGAAGAAACCGTACACACGCGACTGACGCGCAGAGGGGTAGAGGCCGCCGGGGGCGAGCAGCAACTCGCCGACGCCCTGCACGTGCCATTGGCCGACTTGCAGGCCTGGCTCGCCGGCCGCGCACTGCCCCCCGAGAACTGTTTTCTCGAGCTGCTCGATATCGTAGCGCGCCGTCGCTAAAACCGCCGCGCGGTTCCCAGGAGACTCTCCAGGAACGCCGGGTCGACCGGCTTGAGAAGGTGGTCGTCGCAGCCCGCCTCCAGGGACCGTTGGCGATCTTCATCGCTGCCGCTGCCCGTCACGGCGAAGATGCGCGTCGCCCGCAGCGCGGGCTCGAGCTTCAGTTGCCGCGCCAGCTCGCAGCCGTCCATATCCGGCAGGTTCAGGTCGAGAAAGATGAAATCGGGAATGAGGCGGCGCGCCTCAATCAACGCGGCGCGCGCGTTGATTGCGTATTCGACCGCATGGCCCATGTCGCGCATCAGCGCCACCATGATCTGCGCGACGTCGAGATTATCGTCGACCACCAGGATGCGGCGGGCATGGGCGGGCGGCACGGCGGGCATGCTACGTGGTTCGGCAGTGAGAGAGGCGTGCTCCGCAGCACATTGCAGCGCCCCGCTCAAATGCTCGCGATGCCGCCGGCAGTGAGACGATAGCGCCGGTCGCACGCCGCGGCGGCCGCTTCGGAGTGCGTTGCCAGGATCGCCGCCGCTCCCCGCTCCTTCACCTGCTCCCTGAATAGCGCCAGCACCGCGCGCGCGTTGTCGGGATCGAGATTTCCCGTCGGCTCATCGGCCAGCACCAGCTTCGGATCGCCGGCGAGCGCACGCGCGATGGCGACGCGTTGCAGCTCGCCACCCGAGAGCTCGCGCGGCGCGCTCGCCTCTCTTCCCTGCAGGCCCACCGCGGCAATCAAGCGGACGATTTTCTGCCGGTCCTGCAAACCCCTCAACAGCAGGGGCAGCCCGACGTTCTGCTCGACGCTGAGCTGCGGCAGCACATGAAAGGCCTGGAAGACGAAGCCGAAGTTATCGCGCCGCATCCGCGTCAGCTCGTCGTCGCCCAGGCGGGCGAGATCGGCGCCCTGGAAGACGATCTCGCCGCAATCGGCCGGCTCGAGGCCGGCGATGACGTTGAGCAGCGTGGACTTGCCGATGCCGGATTCGCCGATGACCGCGACGTACTCGCCGGCGGCGATGTCGAGCGAAACGCCGTTGAGGACGGTCCGCCCGCCGAAGCGCTTCGTGACGCCTCTCAACCTCAGCACCCCGGAATCGTACTATGTTCATGTATCCTTCCCCGAGGAGGAGATCGATGGAATTCGGCTACTTCACTCTCAGCGACAACCACTACCCGAACAACCCCCGCTCGGCGAACCAGTTCGTGCTGGAGATCCGCGAGCAGGCGATCCTCGCCGACAGGCTCGGCATGCATTCGTGCTGGATCGGCGAGCACCATTTCGACTCGCTGGGGGTCAATTCGCGCCCGGACCTGCTCCTCGCGAATATCGCGCAGGTCACGAAGAACGTGCGCCTCGCGCCCGCGGTCACCGTGCTGCCGCTGCACCATCCGGTGCACGTCGCCGAGGCGTGGGCTACGCTCGATCTGCTCTCCAACGGCCGCGTCGATTTCGCCACCGGCCGCGGCTACGACCGCAAGGAATACGCGCCCTTCGGCGCCGATTTCATGAAGTCGGCGGAGATCTTCGAGGAAGGCATCGACATCGTCCTCAAGGCCTGGAACTCGCCCGGGCCGTGGTCGCACAAGGGCAGGTTCTACGACATCCCGGAGATGTCGATCACGCCCAAGCCCGTGCAGAAGCCGATCCCCTTCTACGTCGCCTCGTTCTCGAAAACGAGCCTCGACATGGCCGCGAAGCGCGGCTTGAACATCATCTACGCCCCCTTCGCCGCCGGCATGGTGTTCGGAGGCCTGGACAAGGCCGTCGACACCTACCGCGAGGCCTGCGCAGCCGCCGGCAACAAGCCCGGCCGCGCCATGTGCAGCTACTTCATCTTCATCGCCGACGACGCCAAGAGCGAGGACTACGGCCGACAGTCGCAGCTCGACTACTTCAACCACTGCGTGATCCGCTCCTTTCCCAAGAGGCCCGAGGACGCGCCGCCGACCATGCAGTACTTCATGAAGATCACCGAGATCCTGAAGAACCTGAAGAAGGAGAACCTCACCGACCGCTCGATCCTG
>DASQGB010000438.1:0-6629 GCA_035632815.1 Burkholderiales bacterium
AAAGTCTCGCCCAGGCGCGGCAGCAGCCAGCTTCTTTCCTTCACCCGCATGCCGTTGGTCTTGAGCCTTGCGTCGCTTTCCAGCTCCGGTAGCTGGAAGTTGCTGCAAAAGGTGAGCCACTGGGTGTCGGTGACGACCCCGACGAAGAGCCGCCCGCCGTCGCCGGTCTCGAAGATGTCGTACACGCCCCAGGCAGGTCGCTTCACCGACATCGGCGGCGGCGCCTCGCCGGTCAGCTCGAACTGCGCCATGTGCTGCGCGACGAGATAGGCGGTGCTCTCGAAAAGCGCGCTGGTGACGCGCTGGCCGCGTCCGGTGGTCTCGCGGCTGCGCAACGCGGCGAGGATGCCGACCGCGGCGAAGGTGCCGCCCATGATGTCGACGACCGAAGAGCCGGCGCGCAAGGGCCGGTCGGGCAGCCCGGTCATGTAGGCGAGCCCGCCCATCATCTGCGTGACTTCGTCTAGCGCCAAGCGGTGCTCGTAGGGGCCTTTCAGGAAGCCCTTCAGCGAGCAATAGATCAGGCGCGCATTCTTTTCTTTTAATTTTTCATAAGAGAACCCAAGCTTGTCGAGGGCGCCCGGCCGGAAGTTCTCGGTAAGCACATCGGCTTTCTCCAGCAACTTCTCGACCAGACGTCGGCCCTCCGGACGAGCAAGGTCGATAGCGAGGCTTTTCTTGTTGCGGTTGAACACCGGGAAGAATCCGGCGCCCGCGGCCTCGAGGCGCCGCGTGTTGTCGCCGGCAAGCGGCTCGACCTTGATCACTTCGGCGCCGAGGTCGGCGAGCACCAGGCCGCAGGAAGGGCCCATCACCATGTGCGCGAACTCGACGACGCGCACGCCCTCAAGCGGCAGCACGGAATCCTTTGGGCAGCCCGGCGAGCGGGGTGTGGCCGTAGATCGGCTCCTCGGGCAGGCCCTGGATGAGGATCTCGCGCGCCTTGAACAGCTTGTCGAGGTCGATGCCGGTCTTCAGCCCCATGCTCTCGAACATGAACACCAGGTCCTCGGTGATCACGTTGCCGCTGGCGCCGGGAGCGAAGGGGCAGCCGCCCAGCCCGCCCATGGAGCTGTCGAAGTGGCGCACGCCCTCCTCGTAGGCGGCGAGGACGTTGGCAAGCCCCAGGCCGCGCGTGTTGTGAAAGTGCGCGCCCTCGAGCTTCGCGCCGATTTCGCCTTTCACGCGCTTGAACAGCCTCTTCACCTGGGCCGGGTTGGCATAGCCGACCGTATCGGCGAGGGCCACGGCGTCGCAGAACTCCGCGAGTGCGACGGCGATGCGCACGACGTCGTCCTCCGGCACGGCGCCTTGCAGGGTGCAGCCGAACGCGGTGGAGACCGCGCCTTCGAGCTCCACGCCGGGATGCGGATGCTGCGCGCACTTGCGCACTTCCTCGACCATCTGCTCCGGCGTCATGCGCACGTTCGATTCGCTGTGCTGGCGGCTCGCCGAGACCGGGAAGGTGACCTTGTGCGCCCCGGCCTCGAGCGCGCGCTGGAAGCCTTTGAGGTTCGGCGCCAGGGCGACGACTTTCACATTCGGCAGCGTGCGAGCAAATGCGACGACTTCGCCCGTGTCGGCCATCGCCGGGATCAGCTTCGGCGGCACGAACGAGCCGACCTCGATTTCCTCGAGGCCCGCCGCGGCGAGGGCGGAGATCCAGGCTTTCTTCGCCGCCGTCGGCATCATGTGCTTCGCGTTTTGCAGGCCGTCGCGCGGGCCGACTTCACAAATGAATACCTGTCTTTTCATCACTTGATTCTATGCTCGATCGCGCCGATTGCGACACCGCAGAGCACCGCGCCGGCGGCGAACGCGAGCAGCGCCCAAAGGCTGGCCTCCCAGCCGCCGAAGCGCGTCGCGATCCACGCCAGGGCGAGCGGGCCGAGGAACTGGCCGACCTGGGAGGCCTGCATCACGATGCCGTTACCGGTGCCGATATGCTGCGGGGTGCGGGCGTGGACCGGCAGCCCGGAAAAGACCGCGGCCGGGATGACGCCGGCGGAGAAGGAAAACGCGAGCACCAGGAGGTAGCGCAGGGCGGGAGGAAGCGCTTCGGCGAACATCCCGATCTCGCACAGTGCGGCGATCGCGGCGCCGGTCACGATCAAGGTGCCGCGGCGCAGGCCCCGGGCGAGCAGCCAGCCGCCGGTTAGATTGCCGGGCGCATTGATCAGGACGAAGAGCGCCGTGGCAAGCGCCGCGCTGGCGTCCGAGAGCCGGTGCTCGTCGATGAGGAAGGTCGGCAGCCACACCATGATCGAGGTCCACTGCGCAACGTAGAACGCAAAAAGGGCCGCCATTGCGATGTTGCCGCCCCGCGCGAGCGACTCGGTCACGAGCCGCATCGAGCCGACCTCGCCGTACCGGGAGACCGGGACCACGCGTGCCAAGGCGATCGCCGCGACGACGGCGGCAAGTGAAAGCGCCATCCATAGTCCGCGCCAGCCCGAGGCAGCGATCAGCCAGGGCGCGGCGAGCAGCGCGATCGTGCCGCCGGTCGGCATGTAGGCGCTCCACAGCCCGAGCGCCTTGGCGCGGTCGCGCGGCGTTGCCGCGGCGGCGTTCACCAGCGCCAGCGCCGACACCACGAACGCGATGAAGCCGACGCCCTCGAGGAAGCGCGCGACGAGCAGGCTGCCGAATCCCCCGGCGAATGCACCCAGTCCTCCGCCAAGAGCAAGTATCAGCAGCCCTGACACCGCGAGCCGCTTGTGGCCGAAGCGATCGCAGAGCACGCCGGCGAGCGTGCCGACCAGCATGCCCATCAGGTTGAATGTGGTGGCGATCAGGCCGGACTCGACCAGCGTGAGGCCGAGCTCCTCGCGCAGCCCCGGCAGGGCCGGCGCGACCTTGGTCATGTAGGCGCCGGCGACGACGCCGCCGGCGAAGACGGCCCAGATTGCCCGCCAATTCGTCAAGCTGCGGTGACGGGGATCTTCAGCTCGACGATCTTCTTCGACCACTCCGCGGGGCCGGTGTTGTGCACCGAGGTGCCGCTCGCATCCACGGCGACAGTGACCGGCATGTCTTGCACCTCGAATTCGTAGATCGCTTCCATGCCGAGGTCCTGGAAGGCAAGCACGCGCGACTTGCGGATCGCCTTGGCGACGAGGTAGGCGGCGCCGCCGATCGCGATGAGATACGCGGCCTTGTGCCGGCGGATCGATTCGATCGCCGCCGGCCCGCGCTCGCCCTTGCCGATCATGGCGATGAGGCCGGTTTTGCCGAGCATCGCGTCGGTGAACTTGTCCATGCGCGTCGCGGTCGTGGGGCCCGCCGGGCCGACCACTTCGTTGCCCACCGGGTCGACCGGTCCGACGTAGTAGATGACCCGGTTCGTGAAATCGACCGGCAGCTTCTCGCCTTTGGCGAGCATCTCCTGGATGCGCTTGTGCGCCGCGTCTCTGCCGGTCAGCAGTTTTCCGGACAGGAGGAGCCGCTCGCCCGGCTTCCATGAGGCGACTTCCTCTTTACTCAAAGAATTTAAATCGATTCTTTTGGACTTCGCATCCGGGCTCCACGTAACCGCGGGCCAATCGCTGAGCTTCGGCGCCTCGAACTCTGCCGGGCCGGAACCATCCAGAACGAAGTGCGCATGGCGCGTGGCCGCGCAGTTCGGGATCATAGCGACCGGCTGGTTGGCGGCGTGGGTTGGGTAGGTCTTGATCTTCACGTCGAGCACGGTGGAAAGGCCGCCCAGGCCCTGCGCGCCGATGCCGAGCGCGTTCACGCGGTCGTAGAGGTCGATGCGCAGCTCCTCGACCTTGCTCTTCGGCCCGCGCGCCTTGAGCTCGGCCATGTCGATCTCTTCCATCAGCGCTTCCTTGGCCATGACCATGGCCTTCTCCGCGGTGCCGCCGATGCCGATGCCGAGCATCCCCGGCGGGCACCAGCCGGCGCCCATCGTGGGCACGGTCTTCAGCACCCACTCTGCGATCGAGTCCGACGGGTTGAGCATGGCGAACTTGGCTTTGGCTTCCGAGCCGCCGCCCTTTGCCGCGACGTCGACTTCGAGCTTGTCGCCCGCGACCATCTGCACGTGGATCACCGCAGGCGTGTTGTCCCCGGTGTTCTTTCTTGTGCCGACGACGTCCTCGAGGATCGAGGCGCGCAGCTTGTTGTCCGCATCCAGGTAGGCGCGGCGCACGCCTTCATTGACAGCGTCATCGAGGGAGCCCTCGAATCCTTCCAGCCTTACGTTCATCCCCAGCTTGAGAAAAACGTTGACGATGCCGGTGTCCTGGCAGATCGGCCGGTGGCCTTCGGCGCACAGGCGCGAGTTGGTCAGGATCTGCGCGATGGCGTCCCGCGCGGCCGGCGACTGCTCGCGCTCGTAGGCGCGGCCCAGAGCGCGGATGTAGTCGGCCGGGTGGTAATACGAGATGAACTGCAGCGCGTCAGCGATGCTCTGGATCAGGTCCGCTTTCGAAATGGTAGCAAGGCGGATGGTCATAGGTGCTCGCCGTGCTTTTCGGGAGCAGCAGGCATGATGCGGTCGCTTGCGGCGATGGCCATCGCCGAGAGCAGGAAGGTGATGTGGATGGCGGTCTGGGCGATGATGGTCTTCGAATCGTAGGCCGAGGCGTTGATGAACGTCTTCAGCAGGTGAATCGAGGAGATGCCGATGATGGCGGTAGCGAGCTTCACCTTCAGCACCGATGCGTTCACATGCGACAGCCACTCCGGCTGGTCGGGATGGCTTTCGAGCCCCAGGCGCGACACGAAGGTCTCGTAGCCGCCGACGATGACCATGATGAGCAGGTTGGAGATCATCACCACGTCGATGAGGCCCAGGACCACGAGCATGATCACGGTCTCGTTGAGCTTGGTGGGCCGCGCGACGCCCTCCACCGTGACGGCGTCGAGGACGTGGCCCAGCGCCTCGCCGTTGCCAAAGGCCGCCAGCACGAGGTAATAGAGCTCCTGCCAGAAGAGCCACACGTAGATCGCCTGCGCCACGATCAGGCCTAGATAGAGGGGCAGCTGCAGCCAGCGGCTGGCGAAGATGAGCGAGGGAAGTGGGCGCAGCGCGCGGGCTTCTTGAGGGGGTTGCATTGTCGTTTGGAGGTTGAAAAAGCGGACGCAGACTCTAGCATACCGGCGCCTTTACACGTTCTTGTTTTGGTGTTTGTATTGCGCGTAAGCACGGTGTAAGAACCTACCCCGAGAATCGCGCAAGACCTAGAGGAGGAAAGGATGTCATCCAACATCGAAACGGTGCTCCAGGAAAAGCGGGTGTTTCCGCCGCCGCCGGAGTTCGTGAAGCAGGCCAACATTTCCGGCATGGAGGCGTACCGCAAGCTGTGCGCCGAAGCCGAGAAGGACTTCGAAGGCTTCTGGGCCCGGCTCGCGCGCGAGACGCTGCTCTGGTCCAAGCCCTTCACCAAAACCCTGGATGAGTCGAAAGCGCCGTTTTTCCGCTGGTTCTACGACGGCGAGCTGAACGCTTCCTTCAACTGCCTCGACCGGCATCTCAAGACCCAGCCCGACAAGGTCGCGATCATCTTCGAGGCCGACGACGGCAAGGTCACCAGGATCACCTACAAGCAGCTCTATCACGAGGTCTGCAAGCTGGCGAACGCGCTGCACGCACACGGCATCAAGAAGGGCGACCGCGTCCTCGTCTACATGCCGATGTCGATCCAGGTGGTGGTGGCGATGCAGGCCTGCGCCCGGATCGGCGCCACGCACTCGGTCGTGTTCGGCGGGTTCTCAGCGAAGAGCCTCCAGGAACGGATCATCGACGCCGGCGCCACCGAGGTGATCACCGCCGACGGCCAGTTCCGCGGCGGCAAGGAAATCCCGCTCAAGCCAGTCGTGGACGAGGCCTTCGCGATGGGCGGCTGCCAGAAAGTGAGGAACGTCATCGTCTACAAGCGCTCGGGCAGCCCGGTGCCGATGCAATCGCCGCGCGACAAGTGGTGGGACGACGTCGTCAAGGGCCAGCCGGACAGCTGCGAGCCGGTGAACGTCAATGCCGAGCACCCGCTGTTCATCCTCTATACCTCGGGCTCGACCGGCAAGCCGAAGGGCGTGCAGCACTCGACCGGCGGCTATCTGCTGTGGTGCGCGCTGACGATGAAATGGGTGTTCGACAACAAGCCGAGCGATGTCTTCTGGTGCACGGCGGACGTCGGCTGGGTCACCGGCCACAGCTATATCACCTACGGCCCGCTCGCAGTCGGCGCCACCGAAGTCATGTTCGAAGGCATCCCGACTTATCCCGATGCCGGGCGCTTCTGGAAGATCATCCAGGACCACAAGGTCAACGTGTTCTACACGGCGCCGACGGCCATACGTTCGCTGATCAAAGCGGGCGGCGATCTGCCGAAGAAATACGATCTCTCGTCGCTGCGCATCCTCGGAACCGTGGGCGAGCCGATCAATCCGGAAGCCTGGATGTGGTACCACACAGTGGTCGGGAACTCGCGCTGCCCGATCGTCGATACCTGGTGGCAGACCGAAACCGGCGCGGCGATGATCACCGGCATGCCAGGCGCGATCGACATGAAGCCCGGATCGGCGAGCAAGCCGATGTTCGGCGTGGTGCCGCAACTGGTCGACGGCGAGGGCGCGGTGCTCGAAGACGCCAATTCGGGCAACCTCGTCCTGACGCAAAGCTG
>DASQGB010000439.1:0-7948 GCA_035632815.1 Burkholderiales bacterium
CGAAGGCGAGCTTCATGCGCCCCTCGACCACGGCGGGCAGCACGCGCTTCGAGACCGCTGCATTCTTCGAGACGAGCTTCGCCGCCAGGACGGTGGGGAGATACGGCTCGACCACCAGCGCCTCGCCGAACGCTTCCATGATGCTCATCAGGTCGACCGCGCCGCCGCCGAAGCCGCCGTAGTCGGGCGAGAACGGCAGGCCGATCAGGCCCATCTCGGCGAACGTCGACCACACCTGCGGGCTCCAGCCCTCGCCCGCGACGATCTTCTTGCGCTCTTCGAATGGATAGGAGTTCTGCAAGAACCTCCTTACCGAATCGGCCAGCAGCTGCTGCTCTTCGTTGTAATCGAAATTCATCAACCCGCTTCTATAACCCGAGGGTCAGCTTCGCAATGATGTTGCGCTGGATCTCGTTCGACCCGGCGTAGATGGTCGTCTTGCGCATGCTCAAGTATCTTTTTCTGATCGCGGTAGCCAGAGAGTCGCTGGCGGCCGGATCCACGGCGTCCATCATCAGCTCGCTCAGTCCCTGCTGGATCTCGGTACCCTTGATCTTGAGCATCGACACGTCGGCGCCGGGCGGCTGGCCGGTACGGCGCATGCGGTCGAGGAAGCGCAGGTTGGTGATCTCGAGCGCCGTCAGCTCGACTTCCAGCCGCGAGAGCCGGTCGCGGAATCTCGAATCCTTCATTCTTGCCGAAGACAATTCCTTCAGCTTCGCGAGCTGGCGCTTGGACTCGCCGATGCGCCCGGTGTTCATGCGCTCGTGGCCGAGAAGGTACTTCGCCACCGTCCAGCCCTTGCCCTCCTCGTGCACCAGGTTCTCCGCCGGCACTTTCACGTCGTCGAAGAACACCTCGTTCACTTCGTGCGCGCCGTCCATGAGGATCAGCGGCCGCACGGTGATTCCCGGCGTGCGCATGTCCATCAGCAGGAACGAGATGCCCTCCTGGCGCTTGCCGCCGGTCGGATCGGTGCGCACCAGGCAGAAAATCCAGTCGGCGTAGTGCGCGAGCGTGGTCCAGGTCTTCTGGCCGTTGACGACGTAATGATCGCCTTTACGAATTGCCGTCGTTTTCAGTGAGGCGAGATCACTCCCTGAGCCCGGCTCCGAATAGCCCTGGCACCAGAAGTCCTCGCCGTTGTAGATGCGCGGCACAAAGCGCTTCTTCTGCGCCTCGGCGCCGAAATGCAGCAGCACGGGCGCGCACATGTTCAGCCCAAAGGGGATCAGCGGAGGCGTGCCGGCGTAGCCGAGCTCCTCCTCGAAGATGTAGCGCTGCACCACGTTCCAGCCGGTGCCGCCCCATTCTTTGGGCCAGCCGGGCGCCACCCAGCCCTTCTTCGCCAGGATGCGGTGCCAGCGCAGCAGGTCTTCCTTCGAAAGATGGCAAAAGCTCGCCATCTTGTCGCGCAGGTCCTTGGGCAGGTGGGATTTGAGCCACGAGCGCACTTCGTCGCGAAACGCCGATTCTTCCGACGAATAGTTCAGGTCCATCTACAGAATGGTAACGCCGCCGTCGGCGACAATGCACTGTCCGGTGATAAAGGCCGCTGCATCGCACGCCAGGAATACCGCGATGCCGCCGATGTCGCGCGGCTCGCCCAGGCGCCGCAGGGGAGTGGCGGCAATGCGCTCGGCGCGGCGCTTTTCGTCCTCCCACAGCGCGCGGGCGAACTCGGTCTTGACCAGCCCGGGGGCGATGGCGTTGACCCGCACGTTCTTCGGGCCCCATTCGGCGGCGAGATTGCGCACCAGATGGTGGCCGGCGGCCTTCGAGATGCCGTAGGCGCCGATCACGGTGTTGGCGAGCAGCCCGGCGATCGAACCGACGACAATGAAGCTGCCGCCGCCGCGCTCGGCCATGCCCGGCAGCGCCATGGCCGCAAGCCATAGCGTGCTCTTCACGTTGTTGGCGAAAATCTTGTCGAAAACGTCGTCGGGAATGCCGGTGAGCGGACCGTAGTAGGGATTCGCCGCCGCGTTCGCCACCGCGATGTCGATTCGACCCCATTTCTTTACGGTCGTGTCGACGAACTCGCGCAGGTCTTCTTTGCGCGAGACGTTGCACGGCATCGCCAGGGCGTCAAAGCCTTGAGCCTTGAATTCGTTCAGAACTTGCTCGCAAGCCTCCGCCTTGCGGCTGCACATGGCGACTTTCGCGCCGGCGCGCCCCAGCTCCTCGGCGATCGACCTGCCGATGCCGCGGGTCGCGCCGGTAACCAGCGCGACCTTGCCGGTCAGGTCGAAGAGGGGATGCATGGTTTCACTATGTGAAATCTGATATGACTAAGTTGACAGCCACGGCCTCCCCGACAGAATATCGAAACGCAACACATCCCGCTGCTTCCCCAAAACAGAGACAACACCGGAGGAGACGCATTTCATGGGCGCACCCGAACCCGCGGCACCGCTTTCCCAGCCTGCAGCGACTTTCAGCTACGAGCACGAGGGCGACCGGCAGTTTGCCACCACTCTTGCGCGCGGTCTCGAGGTGCTGCGCTGCTTCACGCCGCTCGAGCCGCTGCTGGGCAACAAGGAGATCTCGGTGCGCACCGGACTGCCCAAGCCGACCGTGTCGCGGCTCACGTACACGCTCACCAAGCTGGGTTACCTGCGGCACAACATGCGCCTGGGCAAGTACCAGCTGGGCTCGGCGGTGCTGTCGATCGGCTACCCCCTGCTCGCCTCCATGAACGTGCGCCAGGTGGCGCGCCCGCTGATGAAGGAGCTCGCCGACTACTGCAACGGATCGGTGTCGATGGGTGTGCGCGACCGGCTGAACATGGTGTACGTCGAGTCCTGCCGCAGCGGCAACGGCATCACCACGTTACCGGATATCGGCACTTCCGTGCCGATTTCCCAGTCGGTCATCGGCCGCGCCTTCCTCTCGGCCTGCACGCCGCAGGAGCGCGAGGCCGTGCTCAACCAGATGAAGGTCAAGGAGCCCGAGACGCACCGCAAGTACCGGCCCTCGATCGACAAGTCGCTGGAGGACATCCGCTCGCGCGGCTTCTGCGCCAGCACCGGGGAGCTGCGCCGCGAGGTCTACGCGGTCGGTGTGCCGATGCGGCGCACGGTCGACGGCGAGATCGTTTCCTTCAACTGTACGGTGCCCGGCTTCATGGTGAAGAAGGGGCAGCTCGAGGACGACCTCGGCCCGCGCCTGGTCGCCGTGGTGCGCAACATCGAAGCCTCGCTGGGGCTGCACTAGCCGCTGCAAGACTTTCTCGCCTTCTTCTACAGTCTCGACGACGAGGCTGGGATAGCGGCGACGCGCGCCGGACGCATCGTCGTCATTCTGCTCGTGGCGTGGCTGCTGCAGGCGGTGGCGAGCCGCATCATCCGCGCCTTTCGCGGCTACATGTCGCGGCGCACCTCGGCCGCCGACGAGCTGCGCCGCATCGACACCGTCGGCAGCGCCTTCCGCTACTTCGCCACCGTGGTGGTGGCGCTGGTGGCCGGAACGCTGGTGCTGGGCGAGCTCGGCATCTCGATCGCGCCGATCCTCGCCACCGCGGGGGTGGCCGGCATTGCGATCGCCTTCGGCGCGCAAAGCCTGATCAAGGACTATTTCACCGGCTTCTTCCTGCTGCTCGAAGACCAGATCCGGCAGGGCGACGTGGTCGAGATCGGCGGCAAAGCCGGCGAAGTCGAGGAGGTGACGCTGCGCTATGTGCGGCTGCGCGACGGCGACGGCTTCGTGTATTTCGTGCCGAACGGCGAGATCAAGATGGTGATCAACCGCACCCGGATCTACGCCTATGCCGTCATCGACGCCGCGATTTCCGGCCAGCAGGACGTCGAGCCGGCCTTCGGCGCGATGCGCGACGTCGGCGAAGAGCTGCGCAACGATCCGCAGTTCAAGTCCCTGGTCCTCGAGCACGTCGAGATCCTGGGCGTCGAGCGCTGGGAACTGTGGGGGCTCGCCCTGCGCTGCCGCATCAAGGTGCTGGCGCACGCGCGGGACAGCGTGCGGCGCGAGTTCCTGCGGCGCCTGGTCAGTGCCTTCGAGAGCCGCGGCGTAAAGAGTCCGTGAGGATGTCGTGGATGCGGCGCACGCCGTCGGTGAGCGCCGCCGGCCCAGGCTGCAGGATGTCGGCCGATTTCACCTCGTGCAGCTCGCCATTGCGTACCGCCGGAATCGAATCCCAGCCTGCGCGCGACGCGACTTTCTCGGGCCTGAACTTTTTCCCGCACCAGGAGCCGATGATCACCTCGGGGTTCTTTTCAATGACGGCCCGGGGATTTCCGATCACCCGACCGGCTGCGGCATGGGAAAACGAAAGATCCGAAAAAACATCCTCGCCGCCGGCGATCCCGATCAGCTCGCTTACCCAGCGGATGGCGCTGATCATCGGCTCGTCCCACTCCTCGAAGTAGACCGTGGGTTTCCTGGGGAAGAGCTTTGCGCTCTCCCGGATCGAGTGCAGATTGCGCTCGAGCCGTTCAACCAGCAAGCTGCCTTTCTCGCTTGCGCCGACGAGCGAAGCGACCATGCCGATGGTGTTGAGAATCTCCTCGACCGAGCGCTGATTGAAGATCACCACGTTCAGCCCGGCTTTGGCGAGATCGCGCGCGATCTCGGCCTGGAGGTCGGAGAAACCGATCACCAGATCGGGTTTCAATTCAACTATTTTTTCAATACGGGCGGAGAGGAAGGCCGAGACGCGGGGCTTCTCGCGCCGCGCCCGGGGCGGGCGCACGGTGTAGCCCGAGATGCCGACGATGCGCCGCTCCTCCCCCAGCAGGTACAGCGTCTCGGTGGTCTCTTCGGTCAGGCAGACGATGCGCTCGGGATAGCGTGCAGCCATTAGGTATTATCGAGCCATGGGGCCGCTGACCGGAATCAAGGTGCTTGAATTCGAGGCCATCGGGCCGGCGCCTTTCGCCGGCATGCTGCTCGCCGACATGGGCGCCGACGTGCTGGTGGTGGAGCGACCCGCAGAAGTCGACCTGGGCCTGAAGCGCGAGCGCTGGTACGACGTGATGATGCGCGGCAAGCGCTCGGTCACGCTCGATCTGAAATCTTCTACCGCTGCAGAAGCAGCACTGCAGCTTGCTGCGCGGGCCGACGCGCTGATCGAAGGCATGCGGCCCGGCGTCATGGAGCGGCTCGGGCTCGGCCCCGACGCCGTGCTCAAGCGCAATCCGCGGCTCGTGTACGGCCGCGTGACCGGATGGGGGCAGGACGGGCCGCTCGCGCCGCGCGCCGGCCATGACATCAACTACATCGCGCTTTCCGGCGTGCTGCACGCCGTCGGCCGCAAGGGCGAGGCGCCGGTTCCGCCGCTCAATCTGGTCGGCGATTTCGGCGGCGGCGGCATGCTGCTCGGCTTCGGCGTGGCCTGCGCGCTGCTCGAGGCGCAGCGCTCCGGAAGCGGCCAGGTGGTGGACGCCGCGATGGTCGAGGGCGCGGCGCTCCTCGCAACCATGTTTTCAGGATTTCTGAAAGCAAATCAATGGAGCGAAGAGCGCGGAGCCAACATTCTCGACACCGGCGCTCCGTGGTATGAGGTGTACGAGACCAAGGACGGCAAGTACGTCTCCATCGGCGCCATCGAAGCCCGCTTTTATGCAGAACTGTTAAAACGGTTGGGATTGCAGAACCTTCCGCAACACGACCGCGCCCGCTGGCCGCAGATGAAGGAAATCTTTGCCAGAACCTTCAAGACGAAAACCCGCGATGAATGGTGCGCGGCCTTCGAAGGGTCGGATGCCTGCTTTGCCCCCGTGCTCAGCTGGTCGGAGGCGCGCCGCGATGCTCACAATGTGGCAAGGAAGAGCTACGTGAAGAGTGCCGGAGTCGAGCAGCCGGCGCCCGCGCCGCGCTTCTCGCGCACTCCCGGGAAGGTGGGTCGCGCACCGCCGCAGCGCGGCGAGGGCGGCGGCGAGGCCCTTGGCGACTGGGGATTCGACGCCACCGCGGTGAAAGGGCTAAGATCGCTCGGCCTCGATTTCAAGGAATAGCCACATGCTCGGCCGCCTGATGCCCCGCGAGGCCAGGTTCTTCGACCTGTTCAATGCCCACGCCGAGCGCATCGTCGAGGGCAGCCGCGAGCTCGCGGCGATGATCGGCAACTTCAGCGAGCTCGACGCGCACGCGCAGCGCATCGACGCCGCCGAGCACGCCGCCGACAAGCTGACGCACGAGTGCATTACCCTGTTGCACAAGACCTTCATCACGCCGTTCGACCGCGACCAGATCCACACGCTCATCACGCGGATGGACGACATCCTCGACCTGATCCAGGACGTCGCCGAGTCGGTGGCGCTCTACGACCTGCAGCGCGTGACGCCCGAGGCGAAGCAGCTCGCCGAGATCTGCCAGCTGTCCTGCGAGCGCGTGCAGACCGTCGTCGCGCTGCTCACCAACGTGAAGCAGTCGACCGCCATCCTCAAGTGCTGCGAGGAGATCGACCGCCTCGAGACCGATGCCGACCGCGTCATGCGCGCGGCGCTGTCGAAGCTGTTCCGCGAGGAGAACGACCTCAAGCAGGTGATGAAGCTGCGGGTGATCTACGATCTGCTCGAGACCATCACCGACCGCTGCGAGGACGTCGCGAACATCGTCGAAGGCATCGTCCTAGAGAACTCCTGATGGACGGCAGCGGCGGGTCGCAGCTCGCGCTGGGGGTCCTCATCGCCTTGATCTTCATCGCGCTGGCGTTCGCCTTCATGAACGGCTTCCACGATGCGGCGAACTCCATCGCCACGGTCGTGTCGACGCGCGTGCTGAAGCCCTATCAGGCGGTCATGCTGGCGGCCTTCTTCAACTTCGCGGCGCTTTTCGTGTTTCAGCTCGCCGTGGCGACCACCGTCGCCAAGGAGATCGTCGACCAGGGGATCGTCGATCATTACCTCGTATTCGCCGCGCTGACGGGCGCGATGGCATGGAGCTTCGTCACCTGGTGGTACGGCATCCCGTCGTCGTGGTCGCATGCCCTGATCGGCGGCTTGGTCGGCGCTGCGGTGGCCAAGGCCGGCACCTGGGCGCTGATCCCCGCCGGCATCCTGAAAACGGTCGCCTTCATGTTCATCTCGCCGCTCGTCGGCATGCTGCTCGGCGCCGCGCTGATGGTCGCAGTAGCCTGGATATTCGCGCGCACCTCGCCGTCGCGCGCCGACCGCTGGTTCAGCCGGCTGCAGCTCCTTTCTGCCTCGCTCTACAGCTTGGGCCACGGCGGCAACGATGCACAGAAGACTGCCGGCATCATCTGGATGCTGCTGATCGGCGGCGGCTATCTCGGCGCGCAGGACGCTCTGCCGACTTGGGTGGTGGTGACCTGCTACCTCACCATCGCACTAGGCACTGCGTTCGGCGGCTGGCGCATCGTCAAGACGAGGGGGCAGCGGATCACCAAGCTGCGGCCGGTCGGTGGCTTCTGCGCCGACACCGGCGGCGCGGCGATGCTGTTTCTCGCCACCGGGCTGGGCATCCCGGTCTCGACCACGCACACCATTACGGGGGCCATCGTGGGGGTGGGCGCAGCTCAGAACGTTTCCGCCGTGCGCTGGGGCATTGCAGGCACCATCGTCTGGGCCTGGGTCCTCACCATCCCCTGCTCGGCCTTCATCGCCGGGCTGTCGTGGTGGATCGCCCGCCAGGTGTTCTGAGGGTGGCTCAGTGTCGGGAATGGCGCGAGCCGATTTCCTGGACCTCCATCTCAATCTCGACCTCTCCAGCGCGCTCGAAGCGCAGAGTCAGGGGCACGCGCTCGCCTTTTTTCAGCGGCCGCGCGAGATCGACGAGCATGAAGTGACCGCCTCCGGGGTGCAGCTCGATGCGCTGGCGCGCAGGAATGGCGAACGATTCGACCTGGCGCATCTTCATGACCTCGCCTTCGCGCCGCGTGACGTGCATCTCGACTCGCTGCGCGAGCGGCGACGACGCGCCAAGCAGGCGCTCGGTCTGCTTGCCGCGGTTGCGGATTTCCATGTAGCCC
>DASQGB010000440.1:0-4978 GCA_035632815.1 Burkholderiales bacterium
CGCTTCGTCTGCCTGGCGGCGCTGCCGATGCAGGCGCCCGAGCTGGCGGTGAAGGAGCTCGAGCGCGCGGCGAAGCTCCCCGGCATGAAGGGGATGTATCTCGCGACCAACATCAACGGCCAGGAGCTGGACGAAAGACAGTTCTGGGACGTATACGCGAAAGCCGAGGAGCTGCGTTTTCCGATCTTCCTGCATCCGGTGGACACCATCGGGCGCGAGCGCACCACGCGCTATCACCTGAAGAACCTGCTCGGCAATCCCTACGACACCGGGGTCGCGGCCGCGTCGCTGATTTTCGGCGGGGTACTGGACAGGTTCGAGAAGCTGGAAGTGAACCTGCCGCATGCCGGCGGCGCGTTCCCGGGCCTGATCGGGCGCCTCGACCACGGCACCAAGGTGCGCCCGGAGCTGAAGCACATGAAGCGGCTGCCGAGCGATTACCTGCGGCGCTTCACCTACGACACCATCGGCCACGACGACCGCATCAACGCCAATCTCGTGCGACTGGTCGGCCCCGACCGCGTCATGCTGGGCAGCGATTACTGCTTCGACATGGGCCTCGACGATCCGCTGGCGAGCGTCGATCGCATCGCGGGTCTGACCGATGAGCAAAAAAACCTGATTCGCGGCGGCAACGCCGAGCGCCTGCTGCGTCTCTGAGGGGTGATGCCGTGAAACTCTACGGGTTCTGGAGGTCGCTTGCGACCTACCGCGTCAAAGTGGCGCTCGCCATCAAGGGCCTCCAGGTGGACGAGGTCTCGATCGATCTGCTCAAGGGCGCGCAGCACAACCCGGATTACGTCCGGGTGAACCCGCAGGCGGTAGTGCCGGCGCTCGCGCTGGATGACGGCGGGCCGCCGCTGTTCCAGTCGCTCGCGATCCTCGAGTATCTCGAGGAGACGAAGCCGCAGCCGCCGCTGCTTCCCAGGGATCCCCGCGGGCGGGCGCGCGTGCGGGGCCTTGCGCTGATCGCTGCGGCGGACGGCCACCCGCTGGTCGTTCCGCGGATCAGGCTTTATCTGGAGAAAGTGCTTAATCTCGAAGAAGAAAAAAGAAATGCCTGGCTGATGCACTGGACCCTCGAGGCGCTCAAGGCGATTGAAGCTCATTTGAAAACGGAACCGCAAACCGGGCGCTACTGCCACGGCGACTCGATCACGATGGCGGACATCTGCCTCGCCGGGCAGATGGTCGCGGCGACCTCGTACTTCAAGTGCGACGTCTCGGGGGTGCCGACGGCGATGCGCATCTACGACGAGTGCATGAAGATCGAGGCCTTCAGCAAGGCGCATCCTCTCAAGCAGCCCGGCGCCGGAGCCCACTGAATGATGTACAGCTGCTCCCCGTCGTCCCGGGGTTCGACAACAGTTGTGAAAAACAGAGGCAAAAGTCTCCGCGTCGACATCCATTGCCACTACGCCAACCCCGAGGCCGCCGCCAGGGTCGCCGAGCGCAACCCCGGCCAGCACGAGCCGTTGGTGAAGTACGCCAACGCCATGACGCGCGCGGTGAACGCCAAGCATATGCAGGACCGCGCAGCCAAGCTGTCGAGCATCGAGGTGCGCCTGAAGGACATGGACCGCATGGGGATCGACATCCAGGCGGTGTCGCCGGCGCCGAACCAGACCTATTACTGGACCGACCCCGGCGAGGGCGCGGAGCTCGCGCGCATGGTGAACGAGCGCCTCGCCCAGATCGTGGCGAAGTGGCCCGAGCGTTTCGTGGCGCTGGGCACCGTGCCGCTACAGGATGCTTCTCTCGCTATTTCTGAGTTAGAGCATTGTGTAAAGAAGCTGGGGCTGCGCGGAGTGGAGATCAATCCCAGCGTGAACGGGATGGACCTGACGGACTCGCGCCTGGCATTGGAGAAGTTCTTTGCCAAGGTCCAGGAGCTCGATGTCGTCATCTTCATGCATCCCATCGGCTTCACGCAGGGCGAGCGGCTGATGGACCATTACTTCAACAACGTGATCGGCAATCCGCTCGAGACCACGGTGGCGGCGAGCCACCTGATCTTCGACGGGGTGATGCAGCGCCATCCGAAGCTGAAAGTGGTGCTGCCGCACGGGGGCGGCTATCTCGCCCACTACTGGGCGCGCATGGACCACGCCTGGAAAGCCCGTCCGGATTGCAGGACGGTCATCAAGAAGAAGCCCTCCAGCTATCTGGAGAAGTTCTACTTCGACACCATCACCTTCGATCCCGGGATGCTCCACCAGCTCGTGGAGCGCTTCGGCGCCGACCACGTGTTGCTCGGCACCGACTACCCCTACGACATGGGGGTCGAGGACCCGGTCGGCTTTATAGAAAAAACCACCAAGCTGACTGCTCTTGCGAAGACCAGAATCATGGGCGCGAACGCCGCCCGGCTGCTGAAGATTGATTACAATAGCCGTCCACGGAGGAAGGTCTAAAAATCAGGAGGAGGTCATGAGAATCGGCAGATTATTCGCTGTTGCATTCGGATTGCTGTTCAGTGCGCTCGCGCTCGGCCAGCCGATCAAGGTGGGCATCGGCATCGCCCAGACCGGCACGCTCGGCGGCGGCGGCAAGGCGGCGCTGCTCGCGCTGCAGATGTGGGTCGAGGACGTCAACGCCAAGGGCGGCCTGCTCGGCCGCAAGGTGGAGCTGATCGCCTATGACGACCAGTCGAGCGCCTCGACCACCCCCGGGATCTACACCAAGCTGCTCGATGTCGACAAGGTCGATCTCCTGATCGCGCCCTATGGGACGGTGCCCACCGCGCCGGTCATGCCGCTGGTCAAGCAGCGCGGCCTGCTGCTGATGGGCAACTTCTCGTTCCAGGTGAACCACGCGGTGAAGCACGACATGTGGTTCAACAACGCGCCCTGGAACGACGCCTCGAGCTGGTCCGACGGCTTCGTCAAGGCAGGGCAGAAGCACGGCGCCAAGACCATCGCCTTCCTCGCCGCCGACAACGAGTTCGCGCAGAACCTCGCCAACGGCGCCCGCGAGCTCGCCAAGAAGGCCGGCCTGCAGACGGTCTACAACCAGAACTACCCGCCGGCAACGGTCGACTTCTCGTCGATGATCCGCGCCATCCGCGCCGCCAAGCCCGACATGGTGTTCGTGATGTCCTACCCGAACGACTCGGTGGCGATCGTGCGCGCGGTGAACGAGATCGGCGTCGGCCCGGAGGTGAAGCTGTTCGGCGGCGGCATGGTCGGCCTGCAGTTCACGCCGATCATGGAGTCGCTCGGCAGCTCGCTCAACGGCATCGTCAACTACAACTCCTACGTGCCGGGGATCAAGTACCCGGGCATCGAGGAGTTCCTGCAGCGCTACTCGAAGAAGGCGGTCGAGGCCAAGGTCGATCCGCTGGGCTTCTACCTGCCGCCGTTCAACTACGCCATCGGCCAGATGCTCGAGCAGGCGATCAACGCCACCAAGAGCCTGGATCACAAGCGCCTCGCCGACTACCTGCGCAATAACGAGATGAAGACCATCGTCGGCCCGATCCGCTACGGCAAGGACGGGGAATGGGCCCAGCCGCGCGTCGTGCAGGCGCAGTTCCGCGGCGTCGCCGACAAGAACGTCGACCAGTTCAAGCAGCCGGGCAAGCAGGTGGTGCTGTATCCGGACCAGTTCAAGACCGGCGACGTGGTGGTGCCGTTCGAGAAGGCGCGCAGCGGCAAGTAGCACCGGCAATCTGAAGGACGGCGCGGCGATCCCGCGCCGTTTTTTTAGGGGCTGATGGTGTTCTCGTTCGACCTGCTGTTCGAGGCGGTGCTGTTCGGCGTCCTGCTGGGCTGCTTCTACGCGGCGGTGAGCATGGGGCTGTCGGTGTCCTTCGGGCTGCTCGACGTGCCGCATGTGGCGCATCCGGCGATCCTGGTCTTCGGCTCCTACTGCACCTACGTCGTCGCGAGCTACGGGCTCGATCCGATCGTCGCCGGCTTGGTGCTGATGCCGCCGTTCTTTCTTCTGGGCATGGGGGTGTACCGCTTCTACTACGAGACTTTCGAGAGGCGCGGCGGCAAGGAGGCCGGCGTGCGCGGCCTGGCCTTCTTCTTCGGCCTGGCGTTCATCATCGAGATCGGGCTGATCCTGGTATTCGGCGTCGACCAGCGCCTGGTGAATGCGCCCTACATCGGCACCAGCCTGTCCCTGGGGGACTACCGGCTTCCGTACCGCATGCTAGTGGCGTTCGGCGTCGCGCTGGTCCTGACCGTTGCGCTTACGCTCTATCTTTCGAAGACCTTCACCGGCCGCGCCATCAAGGCGGTGGCGCAGGACGAGCCGGCGCTGCGCCTGATGGGCGCGAACCCGGTGCGCATCAAGCAGTGGGCCTTCGGCATCGCCACCGCCGTGAGCGCGCTCGCCG
The DNA here is from genome assembly GCA_035632815.1 of Burkholderiales bacterium. GTDB lineage: Bacteria > Pseudomonadota > Gammaproteobacteria > Burkholderiales > SG8-39 > SCGC-AG-212-J23. The sequence continues at coordinate 4,346 of DASQGB010000440.1, forward strand.
GGGCGATGCTGATCATCGTCGGCCCGGTGGAGCCGAGCCTCGACCGCGTCTACATCGGCCGCACCTTCGCCGTGGTGGTGCTCGCCGGGCTGGGCAGCATGACGGGCACGCTGGCCGCCGGCCTGATCCTCGGCATCTCCGAGTCGATCGTGCTGATGATGTTCGGTGCGTCCTGGGCGCCGGCGGTGGCCTTCGGCCTGCTGCTGATCGTTTTGGGGATCAGACCGCAAGGGCTGTTTGGGCGATGAAATACTGGATCGGCGCCGCCGCCCTCATCGTCATCGCCACCGCCGTGGCGCTTAGCGGCGTCAACGAGTATTTCTTCTTCGCCGGCTTCGTCGTGCTCACCTTCGTGGTGCTGGCGACGGCGTGGAACATCCTCGGCGGCTACGCCGGGTACGTCAACTTCGGCACCCCGGCGTTCTTCGGCATCGGCGCCTATACGGCAGTGGTGCTGTTCAAATCGCTCGGCGCACCGCTCGCCGTGCAGATCGCCGCCGGGGCCGCCATGGGCGGCCTGCTCGGCTTCGGCGTCGGCATGCTCACGCTGCGCCTGCGCGGCATCTTCTTCGCCATCGCCACCGTGGCGGTGATCTTCATCATGGAGACGCTGATGGTGAACTGGCGCTACGT
>DASQGB010000441.1:0-2764 GCA_035632815.1 Burkholderiales bacterium
ACCTTGTACCCCTGCTCGATACCGAGCTTGCGCGCGCGGCTGCCGAACTTCACGTCGGCGACCTGCATGTCGCTGCCAAGCGCGACCAGCGTCACGCCGCCGTTGCGGATCTTCTCGCGCGCGTTCGCGCCCTTGCCCATCGGCAGCGCCACGGTCTTGGTGATCTCCCTGCCCTCGACGTTCTCGCCGGCGATCCTGAGGATGAGCCATTCGTCTTCCTGCAGCGTCTCCGCGGTCGCGAAGAGCTGCGAAACCGGCGCGTCCACGTATTTCGGCGCGATGCGGTCGATGACGAAATCCGGCCGGAAGAAGAGGAACGAGCCGAGCAGCAGCAGCGCCACCTCCCACCAGCGGGTGCGCGTGCGGAACCATCCCATGGTGGCGGCTGCGAACAGCAGCGAGGCGATGATCGCGCTCGCCACGACGAGCAGGAACTGCGCGACGTTGCCGATGCCGATCATCAGGATCTGCGGGTTGAACACGAAAACGAACGGCAGGAGCGCGGTGCGAAAGCTGTACCAGGTCGCCTGCCAGCCGGTGGCGTTCGGGTCCTCGCCCGAGATGGCCGCCGCGGCATAGGACGCAAGACCCACCGGCGGCGTGACGTCGGCCATGATGCCGAAATAGAAAACGAAGAGGTGCACCGCGATGAGCGGGATCACGAGGCCGCTGCGCGCGCCGAGCTCGACGATCACCGGCGCCATCAGCGTGGCCACCAGGATGTAGTTCGCGGTGGTCGGCACACCGGCGCCGATCAAAAGGCAGATCACCGCCGTGAGGCACAGCATCAGGAACACGTTGCCGGCCGAGATTGCCTCGACGAAGTCGGTCATCATCAGGCCCATCCCGGTGAGCGTGATCGCGCCGACGATGAGGCCCGCGCTCGCGCAGGCCACGGCAATGCCGATCATGTTGCGGGCGGACAGCACGAGGCCGCGCCACAGGTCGTCGAGGCCCTTGCGCCATGCCTCGCTCGCAGACCCGCTCTTGCGGAACAGCGACACCAGCCACGGCTGGATCACGACCATCGCGATCGCGGTCACCGTTCCCCAGAACGCCGAGGTGCCCGGCGAGAACTCCTCGACCATCAGGCACCACAGCAGGACGACGATCGGGATGAAGAAGTGCATGCCGGCGCGCACCGTGGGCCAGGTGCGCGGCAGCGTGACTACCGGCGATCTCGGATCGTCGATCGGAAGGTCCGGGTAGCGCGAGGACCAGGCGAGCAGCCCCACGTATACCGCGAGCGTGACGGCCGCCAGCGCCCAGCTCGATACGTCGCCGAACAGCATGCGAACGCCGGTGATGAGGTAATAGACCGCGATCAGCGCGACCATCGTGCCGGCAAGACCGAGCAGCCACCCGAGGAGGCGCGCGCGCCAGGGCCTCGCCTCGCGTGCGATCGGCTGGATGTCGTACTTCAGCGCCTCGAGGTGGACGATGTAGAACAGCGCGATGTACGAGATGATCGCGGGCAGCGCCGCGTGCTTGATGATCTCCGAGTACGGGATGCCGACGTATTCGACCATCAGGAACGCGGCGGCCCCCATCACCGGCGGCGTGATCTGGCCGTTGATCGACGAGGCCGCCTCGATGGCGCCGGCCTTCACCCCCGAGTACCCGGTGCGCTTCATGAGGGGAATGGTGAAAATCCCTCCCGACACCACGTTCGAGACCGACGAGCCGGAGACGAAGCTGTTCAGCGCGGAGGAAACCACCGCGACCTTCGCCGGCCCGCCGCGCAGATGGCCGAGCAGGGCGAGCGAGACTTGCAGCATGAAATTGCCGGCGCCCGCGATGTCGAGCATGGTGCCGAACATCACGAACAGGAACACGAAGGCGACCGACACGCCGAGCGCGACGCCGTACACGCCCTCGGTCGTCAGCCAGAAGTGCGAGACAAAGCGCGACACGGAGACGCCCTTGTGCTGAAGCGCCTCGGGCATGTAGGGCCCCGCGAACACGTAGAGGAGAAACAGGCCCGTCGTGATCAGCATGCCGAAGCCCATCGCGCGGCGCGTGGCTTCCATCATGACCAGCACGCCCAAGGCACCCGCAACGAGGTCCTGCGTCGTGGGACTGCCGGGGCGCAGGGCGAGCTGGTTGTAGAAGAGGTACAGGTAGGCGGCGCAGAACGCGCCGACGATCGCGAGCAGCCAGTCCGCAGCCGGGACGACCTTGCGCGACGAGTCCTTGAACGCAGGGAAAGCCATGAACGCGAGGAACACGGCGAAAGCGAGGTGGATCGCGCGCGCTTCGGTGTCGTTGAAGATGCCGAAGCCCACCGTGAACGGCAGCGGCGAGGCGTACCAGAGCTGGAACAGCGACCACGCGGCCATGACGACCGCGAGGCCGATGCCGACGATTCCCGCGGGTTCGCGCCCCCCGAGGTCCGCGTCCTTGACGAGCTGCTCGAGCGCCGGATTGGCGATCGCGGCGCCCTTGACAGCCTCCTGAGTCATTGCCGTCCCCGAAAAGGGGTCAGAGCAATTTTCTTTTTTGCTTTTTTTACCGGTTACTTAATCCAACCTTTTTCCTTGTAGTACTTCGCGGCGCCATCGTGCAGCGGCGCGGACAGCCCGTTCTTCACCATCTCTTCGGGCTTCAGGATCGCGAGCGCCGGATGCAGCTTCTTGAACTCGTCGAAGTTGTCGAACACTCCCTTGACCGCGACGTAGATCGTGTCGGCCGGCACTTTCGAGGACGACACCAGGGTCGCGAGCACGCCGAAGGTGCGGGTCTCCTGCGGGTTGTTCGGATAGAG
>DASQGB010000442.1:0-12344 GCA_035632815.1 Burkholderiales bacterium
CGGTGAAGAAGAACGCAATCGGGAAAATCATCGCCCGCTTCGAGGCGGCCGGTTTGCGCGTGGTCGCCGCGCGCATGATGCACCTGTCGCGCGCCGAGGCCGAGGGGTTCTATGCCGTGCACCGCCAGCGCCCGTTCTTCCGCGACCTGGTCGAATTCATGACCTCGGGGCCGGTGCTGGTGCAAGTGCTCGAGGGCGAGAACGCCATCGCGAAGAACCGCGAGCTGATGGGCGCCACCGACCCCAAGGAGGCCGCCAAGGGCACCATCCGCGCCGATTTCGCCGACTCGATCGACGCCAATGCGGTGCACGGCTCGGACGCGCCGGAGACCGCGCGCATGGAGGTGGCCTACTTCTTTCCAGCGTCCGAGGTTTTTTCACGTTGAAACAAAACCTCCTCGACTTTGACGCGGCGAGTCTCGCCCGCTTCTTCGAGGAGCAGGGAGAAAAGCCGTTCCGCGCCCGCCAGGTGCTGCGCTGGATGCACCAGTCGCGCGAAGGCGATTTCAGCCGCATGAGCGATCTCGCCAAGGATTTGCGCGAGAAGCTCGCCGCTACCGCCTGTATCGAGGCGCCGCGCATCGTCGGCGATACGCTGGCGCAGGACGGCACGCGCAAGTGGCTGCTCAAGGTCGACGGCGCGAACGCCGTCGAGGCCGTGTTCATCCCGGAGACCAATCGCGGCACGCTGTGCATCTCGAGCCAGGCCGGCTGCGTGCTCGACTGCGCCTTCTGCTCGACCGGCAAGCAGGGCTTCAACCGCAACCTCGGCACTGCCGAAATCATCGGACAGCTGTGGCTCGCCAACCGGCTCCTCGAGGGGAAAAGACCCATTACCAACGTCGTAATGATGGGCATGGGCGAGCCGCTGCTGAACCTCGACAACGTAATCCCGGCGCTGCGGCTGATGCTCGACGACAACGCGTACGGGCTGTCGCGCCGGCGGGTGACGGTGTCGACCGCGGGGGTGGTCCCCGCAATGGACCGGCTGCGCGACGAGTGCCCGGTCGCGCTGGCGGTTTCGCTGCACGCGCCCAACGACGCGCTGCGCAGCCGCCTGGTGCCGCTCAACCGCAAATACCCGCTCGCCGAGCTGCTCGCCGCCTGCAAGCGCTACCTCGAGAAGGCGCCGCGCGATTTCATCACTTTCGAATACGTCATGCTCGACGGCATCAACGACGCCGACGCCCATGCGCGCGAGCTGGCGCAGCTCGCGCAGCGCGTGCCCTGCAAGTTCAACCTGATCCCGTTCAACCCTTTTCCGCGCTCCGAGTTCCGCCGTTCCGGCGTCGAGCGCATCCGGCGCTTCGCCGAGATCCTGCAGCGCGCGGGGGTCACGGTCACCACGCGCAAGACGCGCGGCGACGACATCGCGGCAGCGTGCGGGCAGCTGGCGGGCGATGTCGCCGACCGCACGCGGCGCGGCGAGCGCGTCGTGCACGCGCTGAAGGAGGAGAGGGCGTGAGACATCTTTGCCGGGGATTGCTGTTGCTGGCGCTGGCCGGTTGCGCGTCGCAGCCGGGCGACTCGACGGGCGTCGACAGCGGCAGCATCGTCGGCGAGGTCGGCGATCCGCGCAACCGCGCGCGCATCCACACCGAGCTCGCCTCGCTCTATTACGGGCGCGGCAACCTGCCGGTAGCGCTGGAGGAGCTGCGCATCGCGACCGCCGCGGACTCGAGCTACGCTCCGGCGCACGGCATGTTCGGGCTGGTGCAAATGGAGCTGGGCGAGAACCGCGAGGCCGAGGCGAGCTTCCAGCGTGCGCTGCGGCTTTCGCCCAACGATCCCGACATCAACCACAACTACGGCTGGTTCCTGTGCCAGACCGGGCGCGAGAAGGAATCGATCCGCCTGTTTCTCCAGGCGCTGCGCAACCCGCTCTACCCGACGCCGGTGCGCTCCTATTCCTCGGCCGGCTTGTGCAGCGTGCGCGCCAACAACCTCAAGGACGCCGAGGAATTCTTCCAGCGCGCGCTGAAGCTCGAGCCCGATGAGCCGGCCTCGCTCCTGCAGCTGGGCGGCATCCGATACCGCCAGGAAAAATTCGACGAGGCGCGCAAGCTGGTGGGGCGCTTCAACAAAGTCGTCACCCCGACCGCCGAGTCGCTGTGGCTGGCGCTGCGCATCGAGCGCAGGCTCGGCCAGCGGGTGGCCGAGCGCAGCCATGCCACCGAGCTGCGCCGCCGCTACCCGGGCTCGCCCGAATACCAGGCGCTGCAAAGAGGGGCCTTTGACTGATGCGGCCTCAGCCGGCGGCGAGCTCAGGCGCGCGCGCGAGGAGCGCGGGCTCACGCTCGGCGACGTCGCACAGCAGCTGAAGTTCTCCCTGCGCCAGCTCGAGGCGCTCGAGCAGGATCGCTATGGCGAGCTGCCCGGAGTCACCTTCGCGCGCGGCATGGTGCGCTCGTACGCGCGGCTGCTCAAGGTGGACCCCGAGCCGCTGCTCGGCCGGATCGCCGAGCGCTTCGGCGTGCCCGACTCCAATGAGCTCGCCGCTCGCTACCGCCAGCCGGTGCCGTTCTCCGACAACGCCCGGCTCTCGACGCTCGTCTACGTCGGCCTGTCGCTTGGCATCCTGGTCCTGGTGGGCGGCGTCGCCTATCAGTGGTACCACGAGCGCAACGTCAAGCCGCAAATGGCCTTCGTCTCCGCCGCCACGGCGCCGGTCGATGCGCCGGCCGAGCCTGCGCCGCACGCGCCGGCACCGCCGCCCGCGCCGGAGAAAATCTCCAACACTGCCCCGCTGCCCCCGACGCCAAAGGCCGCAAGCGCGAGTCCCGCTGCGGCCGGCGCGGCGCCGAAAGTCGTCTCCGCCGGCATCCATCGCATCGTCATCCGCTGCGAGGAGGAGGCCTGGATCGAGGTGAGAAACGCAGACGACCGCATGTTCCTGTCGTCGCTCAATCCCGCCGGCTCCGAGCGCGTGGTGCAGGGAAGGGGTCCCTTCACCTTGGTGATCGGCAACGCGCAGCACGTGCGCATCCTCCACAACGACCGCCCGGTCGACCTGAAGCGGTACACCAGGGCCGACGTCGCGCGACTGACGCTGCCATGAAGCCGGTTTCCTTCTCCGGGCGCCGGCGCTCGCGCCCGGTGCGGGTCGGCGGCGTGGTGATCGGCGGCGGTGCGCCGATCGTGGTGCAGTCGATGACCAACACCGACACCGCCGATGCCGCCGCGACCGCGGCGCAGGTCGAAGCGCTGGCGCGCGCCGGGTCGGAGCTGGTGCGCATCACCGTGAACACGCCCGAGGCGGCGGCGCAGGTGGGAGGGATCCGCAGCCGCCTCGACGCGGCGGGCTGCGGCGTGCCGCTGGTCGGCGATTTCCACTACAACGGCCACAAGCTGCTTACCCAGTTTCCCGATTGCGCCCGCGCGCTCGCCAAGTACCGCATCAATCCGGGCAACGTCGGCAAGGGCGCCAAGCGCGACGAGCAGTTCGCCACCATGATCGAGTGCGCGCTGCGCTACGAGCGGCCGGTGCGCATCGGGGTCAACTGGGGCAGCCTCGACGCCGAGCTGCTGGCACGCCTGATGGACGAGAACGCGCGGCTTGCGGAGCCGTTGAATTCAGCTCAGGTAATGCGCGAAGCGGTCATCCGTTCCGCTCTGGAGTCGGCGCGCTACGCCGAGGAGCTCGGGCTGAGCGCCGAGCGCATCGTCATTTCCTGCAAGATGAGCCAGGTGCAGGACCTGATCATGGTCTACCGCGCGCTCGCCGCGCGCTGCGAGTACGCGCTGCACCTGGGGCTTACCGAGGCGGGCATGGGCTCCAAGGGCATCGTCGCCTCGAGCGCCGCGCTGGCGGTGCTGCTGCAGGAGGGCATCGGCGACACCATCCGCATCTCGCTTACCCCCGAGCCCGGCGGCGATCGCGCGCGCGAGGTGCAGGTGGCGCAGGAGATCCTGCAGACGATGGGGCTGCGCGCGTTCACCCCGATGGTCAGCGCCTGCCCGGGCTGCGGGCGCACCACCAGCACTTACTTTCAGGAGCTGGCGCAGAAGATCGAGCGCTTCCTGAAAGACCAGATGCCGGCCTGGAAGACCCGCCACCCCGGGGTCGAGGCGATGCGCGTCGCGGTGATGGGCTGCGTGGTCAACGGGCCGGGCGAATCCAAGCATGCCGACATCGGCATCAGCCTGCCGGGGACCAACGAGGTGCCGGTGGCACCGGTCTACGTCGACGGCAGGAAGACGGTCACCCTCAAGGGCGAGCGCATCGCGGAGGAATTCCAGGCCATCGTCGAGAACTATGTGAGGGAAAGATACGGCGCTGGCGCGCCGCCGCGGGTAACGGACGAATAAGATCAAATAAGGCACCATGCGCAAGGTACGCCCCGCTCTTCTAAAGGGCTTCGATCAGGAATATCTCCCTCAAGAGCAGCTCCAATTCAACAGCCTCATCGAAATTGTTCGAAGAAACTTCGAGCTTTTCGGTTTCTTGCCTATCGAGACACCGTCGGCTGAGCGAATAGAAGTATTGACGTCCAAGGGGGGTGTTGAAAAAGAGATCTATGCTCTTTCACGACTCGCCGCTGGTCTGGATGATGATGAAGCCGCCGTAAAAGGGGCATTGCGGTTCGACTTGACGGTCCCTCTGGCACGCTATGTCGCAATGAGAGAACGCGAGCTGGCATTCCCGTTTCGCCGCTACCAGATTCAGAGGGTGTGGCGCGGCGAGAACCCCCAGGCGAGGAAGGGAAGGTTCCGGGAGTTCTATCAATGCGACATTGACATCATCAATCGCGACAGGCTGAGCTATCTCGCCGAAGCCGAGATTCCGAGCGTGATCTACAGCGTATTCAAGGAAATGGCGATCGGCGACTTCCGCATACGGATCAACAATAGAAAACTGCTCAAAGGGCTGTTGCAACGTTTCGATGTGCCGGAGGCAAGTTCTGCAATCGTTCTTCGATCCCTGGATAAGGTGGAAAGGGAAGAAGCATCGGCAATTCTAGAAGACCTCAAGCGGGAAGGGATGTCTCATGCCGCGGCGTCGCAGCTCTATGACGTCATAGCGACCAAGCGGGATACGAACGAGACGCTCGACGTGCTGGCCGGCCTTGGCTTGAACAATGAACTGTATGAGAGGGGAGTGGAAGAGCTGAAGAAAATAACGCTCGCCATTCGCCAGTTCGGCATTCCAGATTCCGCATTCTCCATAGATTTGGGCGTGGTCCGGGGCCTCGACTACTACACGGGCACGATTTACGAAACCACGCTGACGGATCATCCGGAGCTCGGCAGCATCTGCTCCGGAGGCAGATATGACGACTTGGCGAGCTACTTCACCGATACGAAGCTTCCCGGCGTGGGAATTTCCATAGGATTGACCCGCCTGTTCTCAAAGCTGAGGGAATTGGGATTCCCTCAGCGCGCGATCAGAACTCCGGCCGAGGTCCTCATCACTACGATGGACATGCGCTACCTTGATCAGTATTTGAGCATTGCGCGCATGCTTCGCGAAGCCGGAATCAATACGGAGACCTACCTCGAGCCTGCGAAGCTTGGCAATCAGCTCGCATACGCCGAGAAGAAGGGATTTCATATCGCGTTGATCGCCGGTGAGAACGAATTCGAGAGGAACGTCGTACAGGTCAAAAACCTAGTCACCAGGACCGCGCAAGATTGCTCCCGTGACGGGGTGGTCGCGGCCGTGAGGGAAACGATGCGCGGTTCGTCAAGTCGTAAGGAATAGCCAATGGCGCTGGATCTGGAAGAGCAGGAGCAGCTCGCCGAGCTCAAGGCATGGTGGAAGCTGCACGGCAATCTCATCGTGAGCGTGATCGTCGCCGCCGCGCTCGCCATCGCCGGCTGGCAGGCCTGGCGCTGGCACCAGGGGAGCCAGGCCGCGCAGGCCGGCACGCTGTACGACAGCCTGGCGCGGGCGGCGCAGGCGGGCGATGCCAAAGCGCTTCGCGACGCCTCGGGCAGCCTGGTGGAGAACTATCCGCGCACCCTGTATGCCTCGATGGGCGCGCTGGTCGCGGCGCGCTTCTACTTCGACCGCAACGACCCGAAGAACGCCAAGGCGCAGCTGCAATGGGTGATGGAGAAATCGCCCGCGGAGGAGTTCCGCGACCTGGCGCGCCTGCGCCTCGCGGCGGTGCTGCTCGACGAGAAGGCCTACGACGAGGCGCTGAAGCTCCTAGACGCGCCCCACGGCGCGTCCTTCGACGCGCAGTACGCCGCGCTCAAGGGCGACGTGCTGGTGGCCAAGAACCAGGCGGCCGAGGCGCGCGCCGCGTACAAGGTCGCGCTGGAGAAGGCGGGGAAGCAGGATGGCGCCTTCCGCGACAGCGTGCGCATGCGCCTCGAGGCGCTAGGAGGATGAGAGCCCGCGCGCTCGCCGCCGCGGCGCTCCTCGCCTCCTGCTCGAGCGCGCCGACCGGGCCCAAGCCTGCGCCGCTGCCGCAGATCGGCTCGCCGCAGCAGGTGCGCGTGCTGTGGTCGGCGAGCGTCGGAAGCGCCGAGCGCTTCGTGTTCGCGCCGGCGCTCGCCGGCGATTCGGTGTACGCCGCGGCGCGCGACGGCACGGTGCGCCGGCTCGACGCGGCGAACGGCCGCGAGCGCTGGCGCGCGCCGGCCGGCGTGCGCCTTTCCGCCGGGGTCGGCGCCGACAGCCGCACCGCAGCGGTCGCCACCGAGGCGGGCGAGGTCATTGCGCTCGACACCGAGCGCGGCGAGGTGCGCTGGCGCGCGCGGGTGTCGAGCGAGGTGCTCGCGCCGCCCACCGTGGGCGAGGGCGTGGTCGTGGTGCGCAGCATCGACAACCGCATCTTCGCTTTCGGCGCCGAGGATGGTAAGCGCCGCTGGGTGTACCAGCGGGCCCCTTCTTCGCTGATCGTGCGCACGCACGAAGGCGCCGTGATCCGCGACGGCATGCTGTATGCCGGGTTTCGCGGCGGCAAGCTCGCCGCGATCGCGCTCGCGAACGGCGGGGTCCGCTGGGAGGCCACCGTCGCGCTGCCGAAGGGCACTACCGAGCTGGAGCGCGTCACCGACGTAGTCGGCGACCCGGTGTTGCTGGACCGCGAGGTGTGCGCCGCGGCCTACCAGGGGCGCGTGGTGTGCTACGAGGCGGCGAGCGGCCGGCAGATCTGGGCGCGCGAGGTCTCGTCGCTCACCGGGTTGAGCCTGGACGCGCGCTACGCCTTCGTAGCCGACGACAAGGGTGCCGTGCATGCCCTCGACCGCAGCAACGGGCGCTCGGTCTGGAAGCAGGATCGCCTCTCTTATCGCCAGCTGTCGCTGCCGCTGCCCACGGGCAATACCGTCGCGGTCGGCGATTTCGAGGGCTACGTCCACTTCCTGTCGCGCGAGACCGGCGAGTTCGTCGCGCGCCACGCCACCCGCGGCGGCGCGGTGCGCGCCGAGCCGGTGCCGCTGCCGTCCGGCCTGCTCGTCCAGACGCAGGATGGGAGCCTGCTCGCCCTTTCGTTGTGAAGCCTGTCATCGCACTGGTCGGCCGCCCCAACGTCGGCAAGTCCACGCTCTTCAACCGCCTCACGCGCAGCCGCGACGCCATCGTGCACGACGTGCCGGGCGTGACGCGCGACCGGCACTACGGCGAGGGCCGCCTCGGCGCGCGCGCGTTCATCGCCATCGACACCGGCGGGCTCGAGCCCGGCGCCGCCGAGGGCATCTTCGTCGAGATGGCGCGCCAGGCCGAGCAGGCGATCGCCGAGTCCGACGCGGTGGTGTTCGTGGTCGATGGCCGTGCCGGCCTCGCGCCGGCGGATCGCCTCATCGCCGAGAAACTGAGAAGACTGGAGCGCCCGGTTCACGTGGCGGTGAACAAGACCGAGGGCATGCAGTCCGACACGGCAAGCGCGGAGTTCCACGAGCTCGGCATCGGAGCGCCGGCAGCGATCTCCGCCGCTCATGGCGAAGGCGTGCGCGAGCTGCTCGATTTGGTTCTTGAACCGTTTCCAGAAAGTAAGGAAGAAGAACAGCAGGACACCGGCCATCCCCGCGTCGCGATCGTCGGCCGCCCGAACGTCGGCAAGTCGACGCTGATCAACGCCCTGGTCGGCGAGGAGCGCGTCATCACCTTCGACCAGCCGGGCACCACGCGCGATCCGATCGAGGTGCCGTTCGAGCGCGCCGGGCGGCGCTATACCCTGATCGACACCGCCGGCGTGCGCCGGCGCGGCAAGACCGGCACGCCGGTCGAGTTCTTCTCCATCGTCAAGGCGCTGCAGGCGATCGAGGCCGCGAACGTGGCGATCCTGCTCATCGACGCCGCCGACGGCGTCACCGAGCAGGATGCGCACGTCGCCGGCTACATCCTCGAGCGCGGCCGCGCGATGGTGCTGGCAGTGAACAAGTGGGACGCCGCCGCCAAGGACGTGCGCAGCCGCATCAAGCAGGAGCTGCAGTGGAAGCTCGGCTTCCTGGGTTTCGCCGAGCAGCACATGATCTCGGCGAAGGACGGCAAAGGCCTCGGCCCGCTGATGCGCTCGGTCGACGCGGCGTATGTCGCCGCGATGGCGCGCCTGTCCACGCCCAAGGTGACCCGCGCCCTGATCGCCGCGGTCGAGAAGCAGGCGCCGCCCAAGAGCGGCGTCATCCGCCCCAAGCTGCGCTACGCCCACCAGGGCGGCGTCAACCCGCCGCGCATCATCATCCACGGCAACGCGCTCGACCGCGTGCCCGAGTCCTACAAGCGCTACCTCGAAGGCTACTTCAGGGACGCTTTCAAGCTTGCCGGCACGCCCATGCGCATCGAGTTCCGCACCGGCCGCAACCCGTACGCCGGCAAGGCGAAGAAAAAACGGCGTTAGGGCTTGTTTCCCGATTCAAGCGCGCTGCAGCAGGGGTCGAAGCTCGCGGATATCCCTGACCTCCTCGAGGGCGAATAATCTCTCGATGAGCATCGCGCATTTTTCATTGCCGAGCACGGGGGCGATCAGGTCGCGGGCTTTCGCGATGACTTCGGCGCTGGTCATCGGGTTCTCCGGGCTGCCGCGAACGGTGTCGTTGCGCTCGGTGATCGTGCTGCCGTCCTTGAAAGTGATCTCGACCACCGCCACTCTCTTCGGCAAAAGGCGCTCCAGGCTCTCATCGGCGATGACCTTGATCTTCGCCTTCTGGCGCACCACGGCAGGATCATGCATGCGCGGCTCGTCGTGCGCAGCCTTGAACGACAGCGTCTTGTCGATGAGCATGACGGCGATCAGGTACTGCATCGACAGATTCACCATGCCGCTGTCGTCGATCTTGTCGGCGGCGCTGGTGGAGACGCGGATGTTGATCCTCTCGACGTCGTCCGGCTCGAAGGGACGACGCTGGCGGATGATGGAGACCGCCTCGAGAGGCGACTGGATCGGCCCTCCCGTGCTCCACTTCTTGATGATCGTCTTCTGCATCTCGTATTCTTCGCCGAGCTTGTGCACCAGTATCTCGGGATCCACCTTGGGGGCATAGGACTGGAACAGGTTCCCGGGCCCCGAGAAGACATCGTCTACGCCCGTCCACCCGGCCTGCACGAGCATCGCTGCCGTTACGCCGTTGCGCGCGCCCATCCCGCCGAACATGAAGGATTTCTCGACGTGTTCGCTGTCCTGCCGCCAAGCGCCGATGCCGGCGCCGGCCTGTTGGGAGGCATAGTCGATGAGGGTGCGCATCTGCCGCGTGTCCAGGGCAACCGCGCAACCGCAGGCCGCCGACGCACCGAACGTGCCGACGATGTTGTGCGTCTCGCTCAGCACGCCGCCCTTGGCGACCAATTTGAACGCCCTTAAACCGACGTCATAGCCCAGCGCCACCGAGCGGATAAAGCGTGTTCCATCGATCGCGTTCTTCTCGCCGATCGCCAACGCCGCCGGCACGATTGCGCAGCCCGGATGGGCACCGCCGGTGCTGTAGTTATCGTCGGTTTCGTCGGCATTCGCGAGAACGCCATTGACCATCGCCGCCTCGATCGGCCCGCTCAGCATGTCGGAGGCAACGACGGTCGCGATCTTTTCCCCGCCGTAGGCCCTGGCAAAACGGTGCGCGTGCAGGCCGGGCGTGAGCGCCGCGCCCGATACCATTGCCGCAACCGTGTCGAGAATGTGGTGCTTCGTTTCCTTTACGACACTCGCCGGCAACTCGCGCCCGGCAGCCCCGCTCATGTAGGTGCTGAGCCGCACCATGATGGGATTGATCTCTTTTCTCATTGCGTATTTTGCCCTCCCCAAATAGAGTTGGAATCGCCTTTGAATTTTATGGCCATTCGGCGCTCCCGCCGCGTAACGTACGGACGTTGGGCATGAGTACCAGGTGAGCGTTAGACAGCGAAAAGGACCCGTACGTATATTGGTCACCGGTGCGGCTGGTGCCGGTACAACGACCGTCGGTCGATCGGTGGCCGCAGCGTTGGGGGCCGCCTTTCTCGACGCTGACGATTACTTCTGGCTTCCCACCGATCCACCGTTTACGCACCAGCGCGATGCAGATCGCCGTCTTTCATTCATTCTCGAGGACCTCGACAAAGTATCTTCAGCGGTCATCGCCGGATCGATCGTGGACTGGGGCGCGGAGCTGGAGGACTCCATTTCGCTGATTGTCTTTCTGACCGTCCCGGCTTCAATACGCGTCTCGCGTCTGCGGGAACGCGAGCTGGCTCGCTTCGGTCACGCGAATCCGTCTTTTCTGGAGTGGGCAGCTCAGTACGATGAAGGCCGGATGGCGGGCCGCAGCCTGGCGAAACATGAGCGTTGGTTGTCCGCGAGAGCCTGCTCGATTCTGCGTATCGATGGCGATATTTCAGTCACTGAATCCACTGCGCGGGTGGTCCGGGTGCTGTCCTAGCCTGCTAGAAACTGGTGGAGAAAACGTCCTGGCGCCAACGCGCCTAGGCCGGCGCCGGCGAGGCCGATGAAGGTCCCGACCATGAAGCCCTTGTGCGCGGGCACGTTGCCGCGGCGGATGAACCAGATGGCCAGCGCGAGCGACACCAGCGTCCACACCGAGAGCAGGTGGATGAACGAGAAGCTTCCCTTGCCGATGTCGAGAATCCAGAACGACGAGACCGCCACGGCCAGCATCAGCGCGACCCAGATCCTGCCGAGCAGCTTGTGGGACGAGGTGCCTTTCCTGTGAGCGAGCACGACAGCCCCTACGAAGAGGGAAAGCACTGCAGCGGTGAGATGCAAAGCAGTTATGTTCATGGTATGTTGTCGGCGACAACATAAGCCTAGGGCGAGATGTAGACGATGTCAACATACCACCACGGCGACCTGCGCGCAGCCTTGCTCCGGGCTGCAGGCAAGATATTGGAAGAGAAGGGAATTGCTGGGCTGAGTCTGCGCGAGGCGGCGCGCCAGGCCGAGGTCTCGCACAACGCCCCCTACCGCCATTTCGCGGACCGCGAGAGCCTGCTCGCCGCGCTGGCCGCGGAAGGCTTTGCGATCCTCAGCCAAGACCTGGAGGCGGCAGGCCGCGAGATGGGGGCGGCCTACGTGGGCTTCGCGCTCCAGCATCCGCAGCGCTTTCGTTTGATGTTCGGCGGCCTGCTGCCGATTGCGAAGTACGAGGATCTGCGGGTCTCGGCAGGACGCGCGTACCAGGCCTTGGTCGAACTCATGAAGAGCCACAAGGAGATTGCGGATCCCGAAGCTGCCGCCGCGGCGGCCTGGTCTCTGGTGCACGGGCTTTCGCATCTCCTCCTGGACGGGCACTTCGCGCAAGAGCAAAGAGAAGAATTTGTGAAGCAGGTACTCGGGGCGGTGCGCTTCGCCGCCGCCGCTCAGCGCTCGGCGTAGGCGCGAAAATCGGCCTCGCAGCCCGCTAGCTGCGCGTGGCAGCGCAGGAGCCGGAACGCGGGCGAGGCGGGCGAGCGGATCTGTTTTTGCTGCGCGCGCCATAGAGCGAGCGCGGCCGCCTGATTGCGGTTCACGATATGGCCTGCCATTGCCGCGAGGAGGAGATACTCGCGCGCTTCCGCGCCGAGCTCGGTCTGCTTCTGCAGCAGCTGCGCGCCGAGCTGCGCCATGCGCGCGGCATCGCGCGCGGCGACGGCGCGGAACAGGGCAATCCAGCCGCGCTGGAAATCCTGCAGCGAGGCGTGGCAGAAGCTCGTGGCGATGCGCGTCCAGACGGCGCTGAGGTCATCGGCGGCCAGGTAGGGATTGAGCGCCTGCGCCACGCGGATCGCGCTGTGCAGCCAGACGTCGAGCTCGCGCGGCGAGTTGCATTCGATCAGGCGCACTTTGACGAGCTCGAGGTCTTTCTGCAGCTGCGTCGGCACGCCTTCGGGCAGCGGCGGGTGCGGGTTGACCAGGAAATTGCGCCCGTACCACGCGAGCCGGGTGTTCTCGACGCGCTCGAAGGCGTAGCTGCCGCGGAAAAGGGGA